>PFRW01000035.1 GCA_002788755.1 Candidatus Peregrinibacteria bacterium CG_4_9_14_0_2_um_filter_41_14 | reverse complement strand
GCGATGATGAGGGAGGCGCCCCGTCGGGTCTTTTGCCAAGTATATGCCATGGGGCAAAGCTAGATTCTATCTGGTAATTGTAGCATGGATTAGGTGATTTTGACAGGCTAAATTCAGTGTGTGCGTGTAACGTGTTTACATCCCCAGCCTAAACTGCAGCGCCTCCAAAACATGTGCCTCCCTAAGCACAGCGCTGTCTTCAAAATCGGCAATCGTCCGTGCAATTTTAATGATTTTAAAGTGCGCCCGACCCGACAACGCCAATTTATCCGTGGCCAAATTTAGGGTGTTTTTAGCAGTTCTTGTTAGGGCACAAAATTGTGCAATGTGATCTCGCCGCAATTCCGAATTTAAATTTACATCAGTATGTTGATAACGCGTCTGCTGCAGCCTTCTAATTAAATCAACCTCCTTCCGCACCTGCAGCGATGTCTCTCCCGTGCTCTTAAAATCCAATTCTTCCGCCTTTAGCCGCGGCATTTCTACCTGCAAATCAATACGATCTAATAACGGTCCCGACAATCGGCTTTGGTACTGTCTAATTTGATAAGGTGAGCACTTACATTCCTTACCGGGATCGGTACTATACCCACACGGGCAAGGATTAGTTGCCGCCAACAAAATAAAGTGCGCTGGATACACAACCTTCATGCCATGCCAAAATAATGTGATTTGGTGGTCCTCCAGCGGCTGCCGTAAACTTTCTAAATTATGTTTGGGGAATTCTAGGAGTTCATCCAAAAACAAAATCCCCAAATGCGCCAACGTAATTTCCCCCGGTTGCAAGTTGGTTCCTAACAAGTTTTTGATTGTACAACTATGATGCACAGTCTGAATCGGCCTACTAATTGTATTGGTAAAAATACCAGCTACAGAATGAATTTTGGTTAATTCCAGTTGCTCTTGAGTAGTTAATGCCGGCAATAAACTCGGTAAACACTTAGCTAGCATCGTCTTACCACTACCCGGCGGCCCATTTAATAAAATATTATGACCACCCGCCGCCACCAACTTTAAGGCCCGTTTAGCCTGTTCATGCCCATTAATTAGCTCTAGCCTGTGCGCAAAAACCCGGGTACTCCCCTTCTCCCTCAATTGCGGAATATAATACACCGGTTTGCACTTTTGATTGAGGTAGGCAACCAGCTGCGGCAAATTTTCTACAGCGATTAATTTGACATTCTCAATTAAATCCAGCTCCTCTAAATTATACTTAGGTACAAATATATATTTATAGCCACACTGCTTGGCAAAATTTACCAATACCGCCGCCCCCAAAACCGGCTTAATTTGACCGGACAACGACAACTCCCCAAAAAAGAAAGAGTCGGCAAACAACGCTGTACTAACCTGCTTAGTTGCCGCCAATAAACCGACTGCAATTGGCACATCGTAAATAGTCCCTTGTTTACGTACATGGGCCGGACTTAAATTTACAATTTTACGAGTTGGTGGATAAGTAAAAGCCGCATTTTTAATGGCACTGTAAACCCGTTTTTTGGCTTCTTGAATTGCCGTGCCGCCCAGCCCCACAATTGTAAACTCCGACAAACCGCGGAAAACATCCACCTCCACCGAAACTTTCGTACAGTCTAGTCCCAGCAGCGCCGCACTATGTAAACAAACTGACACAATAAGCAAGGTTAAGGATAATTACCTTAACCTACCCACTTTAAGAAAAGATAAATTATTCTTCAAATTTATATATATCCTTATTAACCTTAACAAGAATCACCGGCGCCAAGTCGCTGCGTGTATACGATTTTATTAAGGTGAGCTCATCTTTGCCTGTCCACTCTAACTTGTCCAAATATGTGATTTTATCAGCTAATAAATCAATTTGATAAAGCAAATAAGGTTGGTCATCGTCCACTTTGGAAGCATCAATCTCGGCTGAATCACTCGTAATATTAAAAAGTTCAACAAGCGCATTATTTGCCTCGGTGTTAGCTTCCGCTAGCGGTATTTGACTAATAAAGTAAGCCATTTGGTCATTTTTAGAAACAATATGGTCAGACGATTTAATTGGTAAACTTAAGCGGTTATCCAACGTATAACCAAATGGTGCATAGTAAAATTGGGTATCCTCGTTCCATGTCATCCATTTTTTGCCCAATAATTTAAAATGATCTTTAGCAAACGGCAGTTTGACTTCTTTTTTACGTGCCGATAATAAATTTATTTCAATCAAAGTCCCACCATCCGTTTTAATTAAAACAATGGGGTTAGCCGTTTCCGCATAAATTTGCGTAATTTCAGCATCTGCCAAAGTTGTAATTTGTTGATCACTAATTAAATCACGTTGCCATAATGTTGTTTCTTGACCCGTTGTCGTTACGTAGATTAAGTCGTCATAGGTGCTTTCGGTCTGGTCTTTTGTGAATTTAGGCACTGGTAGTGGCTCGTAGGTAGTTTTGGTTGTTTTTCCTCTTTTTACACTGGCTGCTGCCGTGGTGGACGTGTATCCATTTGCAGATAAATTTAAGTTATATACACGCGGCTTAACCTTGTAAGTGCAAAGAGTTTGATCACACTCAACCGGCATATCGTACATCCCACTAATTGTAACAGGCAGCACGGGACTTGTTATCTGCAAACTCCCTTGATTATACGCAAGTCCCCAATAGCTGATTCCCACAGCCAAAACACCAGTTAGTAGCAAAACAAGCCCCGGCCGCATTTTATTAAAATCCATGTAATAATGATTAAGCATTAAGAATCTCTCACAAAATCTCTAAAATTTCAATCTTCGGCTCATTTCCCGATAAATCAACAAGACCAGCGTAAATACTAATTGGATAATTAATTTGATGTTGTTGGCAAAAAATCTGAGCGCCCTTGGTTAGTCGTCTAACTTGTGCGGGTCGAATTGATTCATATAAGTAGTCCATGTTCCCCGAAAGCGTCGTTTTAATTTCAAAAACAACAATCAGCTTATCCTTTTGAGTAATCAAATCCACTTCGTAACCAACGCCTCTAAAATTGCTACCCAAAAGCAAAAACCCTTGTTTTGTAAGGAGTAGTGCCACTAGCCGCTCGCCTAATTTACCTAAAGCGTAAGGATCTTTGGCGTCTGGCAAGTTGAATAGTTTGATTCGCATAATTCTTCCTAGATTTTTCATCATAATATGCAAAAATAGGAAGCCTCGGCAAAAATTTTTTATGTTTTTATGAATAATAATAAACCAACTCACATTCCACCACATAGCCTAGAGGCGGAACGCAGTGTGTTAGGTTCATTAATGTTAGACAAAGAAGCGATTATCAAAATTGTCGACATTCTCAAGCCCGAAGATTTTTACCACGATGGCAACGGCACCATTTACCGTGCCATGATGGATTTGTTTAATAAACACACTCCCCTAGACGTATTAACGTTGACTACTCATCTCGAAGACAATGGTTTACTACAGCAAATTGGCGGCAGTACCTATCTGGCACAACTACCGGGTGAAGTGCCAACGGCCAGCCATATTTTTCAGTACGCCAGCATTGTTGTTCATAAGGCCACATTACGCCGCTTAATTGGTGCCGGCCAACAAATTACAGGTTTTGGTTACGAAGAAGATCAGGAAATCAACAACCTCCTCGAAAAAGCCGAACAAACCCTATTCCACGTTTCCGGAAACTTTATTAAAGACAAGTTTGTCCATATTAAAGACATCCTTGCCAACACTTACGAAAAAATTGCCGAACTGCACGATCCAGAACAGCGCGAAAAATACCAAGGTCTCCAAACTGGCTTTAAAGCCTTAGACAACCTGTTAACAGGTATGCAGCCTTCCGATTTGGTTATCCTTGCCGCCCGTCCTTCTATGGGTAAAACCGCTTTCGCTCTCAATATCGCTCAAAATGTCGCTCAAAATGGTCGCAGTGTCGGCATTATCTCCTTAGAAATGTCCAAAGAGCAATTGGTCGAACGTATGTTCTGTTCTTTACTTGAAGTCGATTCATGGAAAATTAAAACCGGTAAACTTAATGACAGTGATTTTGCGCGCATCGGGCCTGTTATGGATCAACTTAATTCCTACAAGATTTTTATTGATGACTCACTCGGTAGTTCAATTGTAGAACTCAGAGCAAAAGCACGTCGCCTACAAATGGAGCATGGGCTCGACTGTCTCTTTATTGATTACCTGCAACTAATGCACGCCAATTCCGGTGGCACAATGATTGCCAACCGTGTACAAGAAATTTCGGAAATTTCGCGTTCCTTAAAAGCGCTAGCTCGTGAGCTTCACATCCCTGTTATCGCCTTATCACAACTTTCCCGTGCGGTCGAAAGCCGTATCAACAAACACCCGCAACTATCTGATCTCCGTGAGTCTGGTTCAATCGAGCAAGATGCCGATGTCGTCATGATGCTATATCGTGAGGACTACTATGAAGAAGATTCCGAGCGCCAAGGTATTACCGAAGTTATTATCAACAAGCATCGTAACGGTCCAATTGGTTCGGTAGAGCTTATGTTCCACAAAGAGAAGCTTCGTTTTTACGATATCGACCACCAACATCGCGGGTTAGAAATGGCGCCACCACCTAGTGAATCGGCATCCGTTCCCAACCCGCGCATGGCTAACTACGACTTTTAGTTTGTAACTCAGTATGTTCTTTGCGATGTTGATACTTAAGCACACCGGCAGCCGAAGCAGCCAAAGCGGCAAGTACTAGCAAAATTAAGAAAGTAACGGCAGGATCAAAAATATTTAATTGTCCTTTTGCTAAATTCGGAAACAATCGATTTGGCTTATAAACAAACGAGATACTAACCGGATCACTATACTCACTAGTTTCTGGATCGTAAGCTAACAACGTTGCTTTATGCACGCTTGGATCTTTTAAGATCTCTACAGGAATAGCTGTCGAAACTGCCCCCGCCTTAGAGTCTGTCAAAATAACTGAACCAAACACTAAACTGGCAATGTTCCATCTAGCTGCAAAAGTTGGAATTCGCCCTTCAATTACCGCATGACTGTTCTTAATAATATAAGTTTTGCTAAAGTCACGCACGCGGTTGCCATCAATATATACAATGGCTGTTTCCGCAGTTAGGCGGCTTAGTCTCACCCTAAATGGATCAGACAAAATTTCACGAGATTGATTATCCGGAGTGACGATTTCTGTTAGCAATTGGACGACTTCACCATTCGGTAAGTCTACCAAGTCGACTAGTCCAACGTTATTTGGACCTGTAGTTATTGTATTTAAAAAGACTTTTTTACCATCTTTTGTTACATAATACACACGTACCTTGCTTCCGGAAGGAGCCACAACGGGCAATTGCGCACTGGTAGATAATGTTTTGGGATAGTTAACATTCATTATATCCATAATCCCTACATTTTTTACCATTGGGTCTGTACCGTAAAAGTTAATTTCCGTACCATCGTCCACACCATCACCATCACTGTCTCTATCGGCAATACTCGTACCAAGTAGTCGTTCAAGACCATTTTGGATACCGTCACCGTCATCATCACCAATATCCATAATTGACATTTTTGTACCTGTTTTTTCTTTTTCTAATTTAAATTTTCTAAAAGCACCAATCATATTTTCAAAGCCATTATCACTAGCAATTTTTGTACCAGCCGCAGGCGGTTCAAAGTTCATCAAACTTACAAATAGTTTTGTGTCTGCTTCTCGCTGTATTGGTTCGGGTATAATTATGTCAGCAACCGACACGGGCACTCGTAAAATTGGTGCCGGTGAGATAAACGCTCGAAAACCCGACGGAACATCATTAACTCCACTTGGTGCAAAATCACCAGTAGCGCCATGTTGATCTAAGTCAGCTGTTGGAGCAACCGTTGGTGTTTGTTCCGCAGGTGTTTGTTCCTCAGGCACATCCGCAGGTACATCTGTTGGCGGTAAATCCATGATTGTAGCCGGAGTGGTTGGAGGTGGTAAGTTTAATAGATATGAAATTGAGCCACCGCCGCCACCTGTAGCGGCGACATCATTGTCCGTAACGCTTGCCGAAATACTGCTAACACTAATACCGTTATAGCTACCATCGGCACTTGTTGCCGCAACCGTAGTCGTACTAGTTCTTGATCCATCTACTACGGCATTGTCAACAGCCGTAACCGTTACAGTTTGCGGAGTATCCCAGTTAGCACTTGTAAAAGTTAAAGATGTTGGTGACATACTTACCGCACCATCGTCCGTAAATGTTAGAACCACGTCACCAGTTGGAATTGTATCCAAAACCATTGTAAACGTGTCAGTTGTGGAGCCTTCCGTAACAGCAATACCGCCAGAAGTGTCAGTTGTTACACCGGCCGCTTTGGTTGTAAATTGTACGGTCGTACCCGCTGTATCGGTTGTACCATCGTTAACCGTTACGGTTAGATCGTATACAGTGCTTGGCTCCAAAGCCGTTCCAGTTGTAAAATTACCAGTTACCACTTGGTGTGAAGCTGAAGCAGACGCAACAACCCCACTGTCATATACTGATAATCCCCCACTAGGAGCAATAACCACTTGATAACTCGCCTGTGTATCCAAATCATCATCGGCATAAGTCCAGCCAATTAATGGCAATAGCGTTGAGCTAGTTTGGCTCGCTACCGCTACCGTGTCTACGGTCTCGCTTCCTACTGTAGGTGCCACGTTTGCCACATCATCATTACTGATTGTATGTGTATGAATATAGTTACCTTCAGTATTTACAATGCTGCCATTAGTTGCATTTGATAAAGTGATAATTACTGTTTCATCAACTTCAACATCCGTATCGCCTACAACTGATAAAGTAACGTTAGTTGTGGTATTACCATCCGTAATTGTAGCTGTACCATTCGCAAGTGTGTAATCAGTTCCGCTACCTGTAGCTGTACCGGTAACTGTGTAGTCAACGGTAGTTGATCCAACAGAGGCAGAAGACAAAGTAATTTCTATGTTTGTATTTGTTGTTCCTGAGTTACCTTCGGTTGTGCTTGCGGTTGCAGCTGTAAATGCAATTAGTTTTAGTG
The DNA here is from genome assembly GCA_002788755.1 of Candidatus Peregrinibacteria bacterium CG_4_9_14_0_2_um_filter_41_14. Taxonomy (GTDB): domain Bacteria; phylum Patescibacteriota; class Gracilibacteria; order UBA1369; family UM-FILTER-41-14; genus UM-FILTER-41-14. The sequence continues at coordinate 12,958 of PFRW01000035.1, read as the reverse complement.
CGGCTACGGATAGAGTACCGGCGGACCCGGGGCTACCATTCGATCCGGGAAAAGGCCCCGCAGGACCACCAGCTGCTACTGTACTTGCAAGTAGCGTGCTTAAGGCACACGCACCGCTATCGCTAATTCCATAACCGGCACGTACCCGACCACCACCACCAGATCCTGAGCCAATTGTCATACCGGTAGTGTAAGTTTCACCTTGACCACCGCTGGTAGTCAACGTACCTGTTGCGCAAACATAGCGTAACATTGATAAGAAGATGGATCCACCGGATCCGCCAGCACCGGCACTGTCTTCACCAAATGTGCTACCACCAGTCACAACACCATTCGCGCCATTTGCCGTAATCGCACCATTGTTAGTTAAAGTGCCATTAACATTTAATTTTACAACACCACCACCGTTACCCCCTAAACCTAACGTACCGGAAGTACCACCGGCAGCACCAAATAATTCAGGTGCATCAGCATCTCCATAAAACGATCCACCTGTTCCTGTACCCGCCCCGTTACCACCGGCGCCACCGTAACCACCTCCACCGGCGGCACCCCAACCACCATCATTACCTTCACCACCACCAACTGGAGACCCCCCAGATGTTTGTATACAAATATTGTCACCATTCGGTGCCTTACCATTAGCATTAAAGTCCGCATTGAGCGGTTCACACCCATTCCCATTTGCCGAAATCGCAGAACCGGAATCAATGGTAATATTAGCCGCATCAATATACGGTATATCGCCAGTTGCGGTATTACCTGTCAAAGTTAAAGTAGCGTTATTAGTGATCACAATATTTTGTCCAGCACAGTTAAACCCACTAGCATCACTCGTTGTCCAGGTTGTATTAGTGCTAATTGTAATGGTCGCATCTGCAGAAGGGCACGCCGCCGCCAAAGTAATTGCAGGCGCAACTATTAATGTTCCAACTAAAGATACCAGTAAACACGTTATCAGCTTGACCGAAATCAGCTTTTGCAAGAATTGACTTTGCATGGTGGTGCAATTAATTAAATAAATCTTAACATTGTACCAAGAAAGCCAACACATAACAAGTGTTATGCTTCCTCACAAAGATAAACTAGATTTTTATGCAATCGCTCCTTATAATCCAGCCAAACTTAAAGGTAAATCCATGTTACAATATTCACAAGAAAGCCAAGATCGTATTACCAAACTGAAAGAGTTACGGGGCCAAAAAGTAAATCCGTATCCCGAAAGATACGAGAAAAAGCAAAATATCGCTCAAATTTTAAAAATGGGCGAAGCCGAATTACGTGATACAGACACAATTATTCAAGATCCAGCTGACCAAGTGCAAACGGCCGGGCGACTAGTCGCTTATCGTAGTCATGGCAAGCTTAATTTTGGGCATCTTCAAGACCATACCGGGCGCATTCAAATCTGCTTTATGCAAGATGTCTTGGGCGAAAATAAGATTGAATTCCTTAATCAAATTGACGTTGCTGACTACCTGGGCCTTAAAGGTGAAATGTTTACAACCAAGCACGGCGAACTCACGATTATGGTTACCGACTTTACGTTGTTATCCAAAACCATTCGCCCTCTGCCGGAAAAATGGCACGGTCTTAAAGATCAGGAAGCCAAATACCGCCAACGTTATTTAGACTTGGTTTCCGACCGCACAACTTTTGATCGCTTTTTATTCCGATCAAAATTTATCCGCACCTTGCGTGATTTTTACCATCAAAGTGATTTTATCGAAATTCAAACCCCAGTTTTAGTTAATAAAGCCAGTGGAGCCTTGGCAAAGCCATTTTTAACACATCACAACAGTCTCGACATTGATATTTATCTCCGTATCGCCTTAGAAACACCGCAAAAAGAAGCCATTGTCGGCGGCTTTGAGCGCACTTTCGAAATCGGTCCGGTTTTCCGTAACGAAGGAATGGATCCAAGCCATCTGCAAGAATTTACCATGTGTGAACACTATGCCGCCTATTGGAATTTTGAAGACAACATGCGCTTTACCGAAGAAATGTTTAAGTATTTACTGGAAAAATTGGTCGGCTCAACAGAAGTCGAAATCCCCGATCGTGAAGGCAATCTCCAAAAGGTCGATTTTAGCACCCCGTGGCCACGCGCCACTCTGCAGGGCCTAATCCTAAAAGATGCCGATATTGACGTAGACGAACATCCCACCGCCGATGCACTTCGCCAAGCCATTAAAGCCAAAGGTATCGACCTAAGCGACGTCGCCAATTACGAAAAGTTAGGCCGTGGTAATCTCATCGATTCCCTTTATAAAAAGGTTTCTCGGCCTAAAATGATTCAACCAACCTTTTTGATTAGTCACCCGGTCGAATTATCTCCCCTAGCCCGCCGTAACGACGAAAACCCCGCCATTACCGATCGTTTTCAACTAGTTGTTAACAGTTGGGAGATTGTAAACGCCTATTCAGAGCTTATTGACCCTATTGATCAACGCCAACGTCTAGAAGAACAGGCTTCCCTAAAAGCCGGCGGTGACGAAGAAGCCATGATGATGGACGAACCCTACATCCGCGCCATGGAACACGGCATGCCGCCAATATCCGGTTGGGGTATGGGTATTGAACGGGTAGTCGCCTTGTTAACTAAGCAGGATAACTTAAGAGACGTCGTGCTATTTCCCTTGTTAAAACCAGAGAAGGCAGAAGGTGCCACCGCTTCCGAACCAACTGGTGAACCCGAAATTAAACTCGATTTTACCCGCGATCAAGCCGTAAAAGCCGTCGAAAAGTATGTTGATACCGCCTTACAGCCACATTTGTACTATGTAGAAGCCGCCATGCGTGCCCTTGCCGACCACTTTGGGTTTGCCGATCAAAGCGAAACTTGGGGATTGGTTGGCTTATTACACGATGTTGACTGGTCAATTACTCAAGACGAAATAGACAAAACCAAGCATTGTGGCGAAATCCTCGACAAAATTCTTAATGAGCTAAAGGCCACACCCGACTTTGTTGAGGCAATCCGTTCGCATAATCAGGCACACGGTTTACCGCTTGATACAACACTTAAAAAAGCCCTCTTTGCCGTTGATGAACTGTGTGGATTAATTGTTGCCACTGCCCTGGTTAGACCCAGCAAAGACATTAATGACGTTGAAGTAAAATCAGTAAAAAAGAAGTTTAAAGACAAAGCTTTTGCCGCCGGTTGCGATCGCCAACATATTATGACCTGTGAAACCAATTTGGATATTACTTTAGACGAATTTATCGAAATTACTCTTAACGCTATGAAAGGCCTTTCTCTATGACCCACACAGCTCTAACAAATCCGCAAATCGCCATTTTAGACTATGGTAGCCAAGTGACTCACCTCCTTGCCCGCGCCATTAGACAGCTAGATGTTTATTCTGAGATCTTAGAGCCGGAAACTCCCCTAGAGCAGCTTGAAAAATACAAAGGTATCATCTTGTCCGGCGGGCCCAATTCCGTTTACGAACCAAATGCCCCCCAAATTGATCAAGCCGTTTTTGACTTAGGTATACCAGTTTTAGGGATTTGTTATGGCCATCAATTAATGAGCCGCATGCTAGGCGGTAAAGTTGAGCCAGGCGAAACCCGTGAGTACGGCAAAGCCGATCTTACAATCGTACAAAACAAAGGCCTATTAAGCAATTTTGAACCCCGCCAGCAAACCCAAGTCTGGATGAGCCACGGCGACACCGTCACCGAACTCGCCCCCAGTTTTGAAGTATTAGCCTCCACATTGGACTGCAAAAATGCCGTAATTGGCGATCTTAACCGTAAGCTTTTTGGTATTCAGTTCCATCCGGAAGTAAATCATTCACTTGAAGGATCCAAAATGATTGATGCCTTTTTAGAGGTTTGTAACTGTGACCGCGACTGGCAGCTTCCCGACTACCTAAATCATAAAATTGCCGAAATCAAAACCCAAACCGAAGGCAAAAATGTCTTCCTCCTAATTAGTGGCGGTGTCGACTCAACTGTCGCTTTCGCTCTATTAAGCCAAGCAATTGGTGCCGATCGTGTCCATGGTCTTCTTGTAGACACCGGCTTTATGCGCAAAAACGAAGTAACACAAGTCACCGCAGCCCTAAAAGGCATCGGCGTCAAAAATTTGACTGTCTACAACGCCCATAACGAGTACTTTACTGCCCTAAAAGGCATCTACGATCCCGAAACAAAGCGCAAAATCATTGGCCAAATCTTTGTCGACATCAAGGATAAACTAGCCGACGAAATGGGTCTAGACGACACAAAATGGCTACTTGGCCAAGGCACCATTTACCCCGACACAATCGAAAGCGGCGGCACCAAGCACGCTGATAAAATCAAAACCCACCACAACCGTATCGACCGCATTCAAGAGCTTATTAACCAAGGCAAAGTTATCGAACCGCTATCCGACTTATACAAAGATGAAGTTCGCGAAATCGGCAAGCTGCTAGGCCTTCCCGCCGATTTGATTAACCGCCACCCTTTCCCCGGCCCCGGCCTGGCCGTTAGAGTCTTATGTGCCGAAAAAGCCGATCTACCCACAGATAACGACACCGAAACCGCCAAAATCCAAGCTTATATTGAGGCCAAGGGGTACCAGCTCCAAACCCGAATTTTACCGATTAAAAGCGTTGGTGTTCAAGGCGATAGTCGTACATATCGCCATCCTTTAGCAATTTACGATCATCTTGCGCAGTATGAGCCTCAAAAATTGCTAAAATTAGCCACCGATCTCACAAACCAGTTCGCCGTAATTAATCGCGTTACCTTAAGCTTAACTCCCCTGTCTCAGAACGTTGATGCCGTGTATCCAACCTATTTAACGCCAGAACGTGTTGCTGTTTTGCAAGAAGCTGACGCCATTTTTAACGACACTCTCAAGAAACACGATTTGTATCAAGCTGTTTGGCAGGCACCCGTCGTTTTAATTCCTGTTACTTTCGACGGAACTCAGTCAGAATCAATCGTCCTCCGCCCCGTCGCTTCCACCGAGGCCATGACCGCCGATGCTTTTGTCTTACCAAAAGCCTTTCTTACCGACTACCTAGAACAACTCAAAGAGGCCAAACTGCCGATTTCCGGCGTTTTCTACGACTTAACACACAAACCCCCCGGGACCATCGAATGGGAGTAAATTAGATGAATTTTAGCGCCACCCAAATCAAAATAAATCCCATCACTAAAACATACAAAATAACTGCATACACCCATTTATTCACTTTTTCCATGTGCAAATCTTCATCCAGCTGCTTAATAAGCATGTTTAGGTGCTGTTTTTCTTCTTCTTTTTGATCAAGCCAGCTTGAATATTCCGCCAGCTTTTTTTCGTATTCTTCGTTACTGGCTGCCAGTAATTTTTGTTGTTTTTCAAATTCCAGCATTGGTACCATTGAGGCAATTTGTGCTTCTAGCTGTCCAAGCTTGTAACTTGCCTGCGCTAATCGCTTCTCCTTAATCGCTATCTCTTCTCTTAGTTCCTGATACAGCTCTTCCATGTCGACATGCGTAGTTTGCCTTTGTGGATGCTCATTCGACAAATTGACACCATTATCGACAATAATGTCCGGTTCGACATGTGTACGTCTAGTGTCGTTTCCTTGTGTCTGTCTACCGCTATCTTTATTTCTTAGTAGGTCAAGTATTTCCTCTTTGGAAAGCCATATTCTTCCATCTGACTTGGCTGACGACAGCCGGTTGCTCTTTAAATACCTGTCTACAGTCCTTACAGATACATCTAGTAGTCTAGAAGCGGTATTTCGGTCTATATTGTAAGTGGTCACCATGGTGTCTAGACGTAGGGTAATTTGACTACATATTGTCTGTGACACCTGTCAAAAGTGTCATGACATATGTCTATGACAAATTACCATTGCAGTTTTTTGTTGTCTAGATAAAGTAAATTAGGCGACACGACTGTCGCTTGACATGTCTTTTAAAATGACAACAATGACAGGACAAATGGACATTATTATTGTCACCGACAATATTCGCAGTTTAAACAACATTGGTAGCATTTTTCGCACTGCCGATGGTCTGGGGGTGCGCGAAATCGTGTTGGTTGGGCAAAGTGGCTATCCGCCGGAGCCCAAAATTACTAAAACTGCAATTAGAGCTGAGGAGTTTGTGTCCTGGCGCTATTTTAGTACAAATGATGATGCTCTAGGCTATTTACGGCAAAATCATTATGAGGTTGTCGCTGTGGAGTTGGCGGCGTCTGCCATTAAGCTTGTTGATATTAATCTAAAGCCCAAAAACAAGATTGCTCTTGTTTTTGGGGCGGAGAAAAGCGGCGTGGCGCCGCTGTGGCTAGAAAACGCTGATTTGACTGTCTATATTCCCATGAAAGGGGAGAAAGCGTCGTTTAATGTTGCAACAGTGGTGAGTATGGTAGTATATGAACTCCAACGTAATTATTTATAGCATGCCAGAACTACCGGAAGTCCAAACTGTTGTTAGCGATTTGCAGGAATTGGTCGCATCTCAAACACTAGAGAAAATTGTCATAAACGATCCAAAGGTTTGGTTTCATTCTTCGCTGCAGCCCAAGTATTTTACGGGTCGACAACTTAGACATGTCGACAGAAGAGGGAAGTATATTGTCTACAATTTTGGCGATATCCATTTAGTGCAGCATTTAAGAATGACAGGCAAAATGCTTCTAAGTGACGCAAAAGAAATCCCGCACAATATTATCAAAGCAAATAGTTTACAACTTAGACTGAAACTTATTTTTAATAACGTGGAATTAGTTTTTTATGACCCACGACGATTTGGCACCATGACCGCAGTCATAGATTTGGATGCCTACTTTAAGTCCAAACAGCTAGCCCCGGAATTATATTCAAACGAGCCACAATTAGCCTTGGATCACTACTTGGCAAAAGTTGATTACTCAAACCGACCCATTAAAAGTACAATTTTAGACCAGTCAATTATTTGCGGAGCAGGGAATATCTATGCGGACGAAGCCTTGCATCGTGCCGGTGTCCACCCATCCACACCCACAAATACCTTGTTGTCTAGTCAGCACCAAGCCATTTTTGCTCATCTTAAAGAGGTTATGCGCGAGGCGATCTTAAAGCGCGGTACATCAGCTGCCGATTACTTAGATCTTAATGGCAATCCTGGGGTGTTCAAGCAGTATCTAAAAGTGTATAAACGTAAGGATGAATTATGCAAAACTTGTGACCGGACAAGAATTTGTCGCATTAAGATTGCCGGTCGGTCCAGTCATTACTGTCCGAAATGTCAGCCCTTCACCAAAACCAATGATTAATTTTAACAACACCACCGCCCACCAAGTTGATGAGAGTTTGTTTAATCAAATATCCGAAAGTACCAAAAATATCCTCGGGTTTAAGGGGGCAATTGAGTTAACTATTGTTGATGACGCAGCCATTAGAGAGTTGAACAAAAAATATGCTCAAAACGACTACTCAACAGATGTGCTCAGCTGGGCTTACCAAGAGACGAGCAATTTATTTGAACATGAGCTTATTGGCGAGGTTTATATTTCAATTGAAACTGCCATGAAGCAAGCTGATGAAAAAAATCACCCTTTAGAATACGAGCTACAGTATTTATTTGCGCATGGCTTATTGCATGTGTTGGGCTATGATCATCAGGACGAGGGGCAACAAGCCGAAATGGATCAATTGACCGATCGGATTATTCAGGGAATATCTGCTTGACTTTAGGGGTCATTCAAAATTATAGTTTGGCAGCTATCGGGGCATGGCGCAGTTGGCTAGCGCGCCTGGTTTGGGACCAGGAGGCCGCAGGTTCGAATCCTGCTGCCCCGACCATCAAAATACAAATATGCGCTTTTACCAGTCACAATTACGTGGACAGGCCGTTTACAAAGGTGGGCGTCAGTTAGGTCGCCTCAGGTCATTTAGCATGGATAATGCTACCGGTAAAATTGAGGTGGCATATTTTGGAAGTTTAGCCTGTGAGGTCACAAATATTATTGATTGGAACAAAATCGAGTTAACAAAAGATGCGAAGATTATCAAGTACTCCACCCCCCCAAGCGACATTATTAAGAAAAAAGTTTATACAAAAGAGGGGCATTACCTAGGTAGAATTACCGACTATCAAATCGATACAGATCAGTTATTGCTCACACAGATTACCGTAAGGTCGCCTTGGCGGTTTTTTTCATTTGCCAAAAATAGAGATCGATTAATTTCCAAAAGCCAAATTTACGAGATTACCAATGAAAAGGTGGTTGTAAATAACGAGGAGGCAGTCACCATAACTAATACAGTGCAACCCTTAGAGGTCACACTGTATTAGTTTTTTATTTTTATCTAACTTTAGAGCGTACTTGTTGTACTACTTGTTGGTGTTGTACTGGCTCCGGATGTTGATCCAAGCGCAAAGTTTACGATTGCGGCAGAAGCCAAAATCACAATAATACCAACGATTGAGTACATGATGATTTTTTTAGCTTTACCAATATTATCATCCTCACCAGCTGCAGTAACATATAGGAAACCTGCATAAATAATGAAGATCACAGCAATTAAGCCAAGAAATCCAAGTAAGTAATTAAGTAACAATTGTGCCAGTGCCCGAATGTCAGTTGGGGCGCCAGCTAGGGCAGTTGGTAGATCGTTACCGACTGTAAGTCCTTGCGCTAGGGCAGGAACCATAAATACTACGTTAAAAACCAATAACGCAGCCAGCATAGCTCCAAAGGTAATTAGCGCTTGCTTTAGGGTTTTTGTCTTCATTTTTGCTTAAGTTAAATAAAAGTTATCAAGTAATAATACCATATAACTCTTTAAAGTGCAAGGGTGACGACTAAATTTTCAGCAAGTCAGCTTCTGTAACTATTTTGACTTCCGACTCCAGCTCAATACCAAATTTTATTTTTACGGTTTCTTTGGCAAACTCTGTTAGTGAAATGACGTCCTTGGCGGTACCTGTGCCATCGTTAATAACAAAGTTGGCGTGCTTCTCCGACAAGCTAACGCCGCCTCGGCTAACGCCTTTTAAACCGGCCTCATCCAGTAGTTTGCCGGCATGTTGAGGGTAGGGGTTCTTAAAAAAGGAGCCAGTTGTTAGGCCTTGGGGTTGGTGGGTTGCTCTAAATTCGGCAAATGTGGTAGGATCACCAATAGGCTGGTCGCTAATACGGAAGTAGGCACCGGTAATTAGCCAATACGGATTTGTTTTGAAGATTGAATGACGGTAAGCAAAATCGGCTTCGTCGAAAATATAAGTATTAAATTGACGGTCGGTTATATCAAAGTAGTCAACTTTGGTGAGTACGTCTTTGATTTCTTGACCATGGCAGCCGGCATTCCCAGCTACAGCGCCGCCAATTGTGCCAGGTAGTCCATAAAAGTTTTCCAGCCCATAGAGGTGATTATTTTTGCAGAATGATTGCATGAGTGGCCATCTTACACCGGCATCGCAGTACAAATCGCCATTATTTAGATTAATCACTTTAGTCATGCATCTTATGACTACGGCATTGAGGGGGGTGTCAGGGAATAGTAAATTGCTGCCACCGCCAAAAACAAATAGGGGGAGTCCCTGTATCTTTGCAAAATTGATAATTTCGGCGATCTCGGATGTTTCTTGCCAGTTTACTAAAAATCTGGCTGCACCACCAATTTTAAAAGTACACAATTTATTTAAATCGGCGTGTTCTATAATTTGCATAATTTTTGGTGGGTCGGGAGAGACTCGAACTCTCGACCAATTGGTTAAAAGCCAACTGCTCTACCAACTGAGCTACCGACCCATATGTAAAAGAATGTGCAAAAAGCCCGCACATATTATCAATAACGTACTCAAATGCAAGTCAATTTAGATTTCATCTTCTTCCACAACACGATTTGCAAAAATGCTCCAAATAATCAGGGCGATAACCGGAACACTAAACCATAGGTCGTGGTTATTAACCATAATCTTAACTAAGGGGGAGTCGGCATACATTGCAGCAATGCCGGCATTAGCTGAGGCTGTTTGCGCAAATGATAAGCCGGACACATAAACTAGTAAAATACTTACAACCAAGCCGGCATTTAAAAAGCCAAAAACACCATTAACACTTGTTGCCAGACCTGTTCTTAGCGGGCGAGCCACTTCTACATTAAAGGCACCCTTGGTGGCAATAACAACAGTGGCTATCGAAAAAATCATAATTTTAAACAAGATTAAGGTCTCTTGAGTAGTTGCCAAATTAAATAAGCTTAAGGCACGACTAAAACCACTTGCGCTTAGTAAATAGTGATTAGCCAGATTGCCAATGCTGTCAGCGGCTAGGCTTGCCAAGTACACACCAATAATAATTTTTAAAGTTCGATTAATACCAACAATAAAGCTGTAGCCAATGACAAATGCAAACACCACTATAATTAATAGGTCCCAAGAAAGATCAATATTCATATAAACAAAAGTTTAAAGCTGCAACCAAGATCAAACCCATTCTAATTCGCTATTAGGCAAAAATGCAACTATTCATGATGAGGAAAACAACGCCTAGTATATATGGCAACAGATAATAGGAAAAGCCTCCTTGATTAATCAAACTAAAAGTTATAAAAGTTTATATAGCAATCTAACCCTCCTGCTTGTGGCTAGCAAATATATCTCCATCAAGGAAGCAGCTGACTTAACTGACAAATCTCCTCAGACTATTCGACGACTAATCAAATCTAAGAAGATCGATTGTCGTAAATACAAGACCCCTCAAGGTTTTAATTATGAGGTCGGCAAAGAGTCAATTGTAGAATTTTATAATCTTGAAGCATCTGCAGCCGCAGTTGCCGAACAACCAATCGAGGCTAAAACCGAAGTTAAAGAAGTACAACAACTTCTAAAGGATCGTGATCATAAAATTATTGTTGAGTACGCACCTGTTAAGGAATTCAACAACACTTTGCAAATGTTACTTAAACAACACGCACAAGAAAAAGAGAATCTCTTTAAATTAGTAGAAGCATTCCAAAACAAGGTAGTTTCTTTGGAAACAAAAATGAAAGTGGCAGACAGTGAGTCTAGCCGATGGTATAAATTTTGGTAAAGTTAATCATTGTTAAAATGGCATATTGGCCTCCTCGTATTGAGGGGGCTTTTCAATTGACTAATCAAGTTTATTTCAAGTAACATACTGGCGAAAATCCCATAATCATATCATTATGAAGGCAATTTATCACTTTTCTGAGGGCTCTCGATCTATGCAGGAACTGCTCGGCGGTAAAGGGGCTAATTTGGCAGAAATGACAAATTTAGGTCTACCCGTTCCTCCCGGTTACATTATTACTACTGAGGCATGTCGGTATTTTTTAGAAAACAATAGCTATCCACAAAGTTTTGAGGAAGAGCACGGTACCGCAATCCGCCAATTGGAAAATGATATGGGAAAAAAATTTGGTGACCCGGCAGATCCACTATTGGTATCTGTAAGGTCTGGAGCTGCCGTTTCGATGCCCGGGATGATGGATACGATTTTGAATCTCGGTTTAAATGATGAATCTGTAGAGGGATTGGCGACTAAAACCCAAAATCCACGCTTTGCTTACGATGCTTATCGGCGTTTTATTCAAATGTTTAGTAATGTGGTTTTAGGTTTGGATATGGAGAAATTTGAGCACATTTTGGAGGAAGCAAAAAAGAAGCGTGGCTATACGCAAGACACTCAGTTAACAGCCGAAGATCTGAAAGAGTTAATCGACATGTATAAGCAAATTGTAATGGCCGAAACCGGACAAGCTTTTCCTAGTGAGCCAATGCGACAGTTGGACTTAGCGATTTTAGCCGTGTTTGGTTCATGGGATAATGAGCGCGCCATTAAATATCGTCGGATTAATAATATTCATGGATTGTTGGGCACAGCTGTAAATGTCCAAGCCATGGTTTATGGCAATATGGGCGAAACTTCCGGTACCGGTGTTGCCTTTACACGGAACCCTTCTAATGGCGATCGAGAGTTTTTTGGTGAGTTTTTGTGCAATGCCCAAGGCGAAGACGTTGTTGCCGGGATTCGCACACCCAATCCAATTGCCGAGTTAGAGCAAGTAATGCCGGAAGTCTATGCAACATTAATCCAAATTAAAGATCAGTTGGAAAAGCATTATGCCGACATGCAAGATATTGAATTTACCATTCAGGAAGGTCGCTTGTTCATTTTACAAACCCGTAATGGCAAGCGGACCGCCAGAGCCGCCCTGCGCATCGCCATTGAGTTAGTGGAAGAAGGCTTAATTAACAAAGAAACAGCTGTAATGAAGGTCGATCCTCACGCTTTAGAGCAGCTATTACACCCACAGCTAGATCCGACAGCCCAAAAGAATGTTATTGCCCGTGGCTTACCGGCCTCCCCCGGGGCCGCTACCGGTAAAATTGTCTTTACCGCCGATGAAGCCGTTTACGAAGTTGAACAAGGCGAGAAAGTGATTTTAGTACGTAGGGAGACATCGCCCGAGGATATTCACGGGATGCATGTAGCCGAAGGGATTTTAACTTCTACCGGTGGTATGACTAGTCACGCAGCCGTTGTAGCACGTGGTATGGGTAAAACTTGTATAGCCGGCTGTGCCGATTTGCAAATTGATGCCAAAGCCAAAACGATAAAAGCGCATGACCAGATTTATCGTGAAGGCGATATATTAACACTTGACGGTACAAGCGGCGAAGTGATAGTTGGTGACGTACCAAAAATAGAGAGTGAAATTTCCGGCGACCTGCAAACCATTTTGGAGTGGGCAGATGATTTTAGGGAAATGCATGTACGCGCCAATGCCGACACTCCGCACGACGCCGAGGTGGCCCGCAAATTTGGTGCTCAAGGAATTGGTTTGTGCCGTACCGAGCACATGTTCTTTGATGAAAGCAGAATCGATATTATGCGTAAAGTGATTGTGTCTACAGATGAAAAAACACGGCGTGCATATTTGGAAGAGTTATTGCCGTTTCAAAAAGAAGATTTTGCCGGTCTGTTTAAAGTTATGGCTGGTCATCCTGTGAC
>PFRW01000042.1 GCA_002788755.1 Candidatus Peregrinibacteria bacterium CG_4_9_14_0_2_um_filter_41_14 | reverse complement strand
GGTTTTTGCATTTCACTATCATTTATATCTAAGTCAGCCACCTTTAAGTCGTAACTTTCGGTTGGTGCCGCCGGGGCAGCCATAGGTTCTGCGACAGCCATAGGTTGTTCGGCAGCCATTGGGTCTGCGACAGCCATAGGTTCTGCGACAGCCATTGGGTCTGCGGCAACCACAGGTTGTTCGCCCATCAAATTAAAAGTCTCCGGTTGCAGTACTACGGAATCGTCACCGGCTTCGGGTTGATTGTTATCAGTTAAATCCGCCATGCCAAATTAATTAAATATATCATCAAATTATAGCATGATTATTTTCTTTTGGCAAGTCTACGACCTAGTCTAAAACTAATAAATCCAAGAAAGGGAAGAATGAGCATTACTTCCGGCCCAGTGTTGCCCGGTACTTCGGCTGCACCAAGTAGATTGGCGTTAGTATTGGAGGTTAACGATAAGTTTGTATTTTGGTTTTGGCTGGCAGTAGCCGCTGGCGGGGTAAAATCCGTAGACGGAGTTTGATCTGTCTGTTGTGTCGTATTATCCACAGGGGAGTCATTACTGTTATCTACAGGCGCATCATTATTGGCCGGCGGTGGTGGTGGAGTAGGAGTCGTATCCGCAACTGTAATTGGCCCAAAAGGATCAGAAATAACTTCGACTCCTGTTGTTGGCGCTACTGTACTAAGCGGTATCGCCCCAAAGGCTAAATATTGACCCGCATCGGCATCGGTTGGTTGGTATAAATTGTCATGCGTATTTAAGGTTGTTATTACTGTCCCTGCTTCATCAACTATGTACCAATTGTAGATTGAAGAGGCTTCGTCATCACCTTCGGCATCAACATATTGATAATTCCCAATTAAGGCGACCCCCACAAGTGGATCTCCCACAATTTCGACATTGGTTGCCACTGGCGCCGTACCCGTAGGAGCGGCAGCAACAATGGGACCAAGAGGAGCGCTTAATACCGGTAGGCCGGTTGCATTTGCATTTTTAGGAGTTACTTCTAAAACAAAATATTTACCAAGATCAGTGTCCGCTAATGGATAAGTACTAGTAGTAGCGGCAAGGCTATCTTGAGTTGTTTCATTACCACTTAGCCATCTGAATGTAGTACCATCTTCTGCATCACCTTCGGCATCTGTGTATGTGTTGGTACCACTTAAGGTTGCACCAACTGTGGGCGCACCACTTATTACTACGGCGCTAGCTACCGGCGGTGTATCATTTGGCGTGGCTGCCACTACCGGACCAACAACGCCACTTGTTACTGCAACTCCCGTGCCTTTGTCGTTTTTTGGCGTAACTTCAAATATAAAATATTTGCCAATATCGGCCTCTGTTAATGTATAGCTTGCAGTTGTATTGGGCGGCACAACATCTGTTTGCGTAGTTGCATCATCACCACGTTGCCATTTATAACTAGAGCCAGCCTCTACATCGTTATCGCTATCAACATAATTATGTGTTCCATTAAGTGTTATCCCCACTATTAATTCACCATCAATATTCACATTGCTTGCAACAGGAAGCGCATCGGCCGGCGCTTGCTCAATTACAAACTGACCAGCTAGAGTATCCGCTTGATCAGTAATAATAGATTTTTCGAGTGGTGGCGTCTGAGTAACCTCATTAAGGTTCTTTAAGTTTAGCGTATCAGACGTTTTGATAAGATCACCAACACCAATCGGGCCCGTTTTTGTTGGATTCACCATCTGTAAATTGGCAGTCCCTTGAAAAAGCGTAGAGCTCGATCCAAAAAAGATCAATATTCCCACAGTCAGCACAAGGGCTACACCGGCAACAATAGTGGTTGCAGGATGCTCTTTGTACCACGTTAGGATTTGTGTTTTGAATTTATCGTACATATTTACGACGGATAATATAAGCGGCAAATGGTGGGAAAAGATAAATGAGCATTCCCGGCCCGGTATTCCCTTGCACTTCGGCACTTCCTAAAACTGCCGGGCTTGTGTTTGAAATTAGAGAAGGACTATTCGTATTTGCCGGAGGTGTTGTGATAACCGGCCTAGGCGTCTCATTTGTAGATGTAATATTGCTAGTATCTACAGGGATGTCAACAAAGATATTGTTATTAAATTCAGGATCCTGCGTTACATCAACCGGAAAATCATTGCCATCAAACCCAGGAACCACTGGTCCCAGATCATTTCCCAGCGGCAAATCATTACCCAAGGGTTGATCATTACCCAAGGGTTGATCATTACCCAAGGGTTGATGGTTGCCCAGCGGCAAATCATTGCCGCCTAAAGGTGAGTCGTTGCCCAATGGTTGATCGTTACCCAATGGAAAATCGTTACCCAAGGGTTGATGGTTGCCCAGCGGCAAATCATTGCCGCCTACAGGTAAATCGCTAGCACCACCGGAAGGCGTTAAATTTCCTTCAGAACTGGCATCAAAGCTTGGATCAGTTATGACAACTTCATCGGCACCTGGACCAGCTATAAGACTACCTTGAAACAAACTGGTTTGACGTGCCAAAAAGACAAACACGCCAACGAGTAAAATTAGTGCTCCTCCCAAAATTGCCCCCCACATTTTTACATTCTTTTGTTGAAGCAGCCCGGAGCCACCATCATTGCTAACCTCTAAATCATCTAAAATGGGAATTGAGATTGCCCCACCACCCACGTTAACTTGCTCGGGTACGCCGGGAGTCTTATCTAGGTTTAATGACACACTGCCTGTGCCTGGTTGTGGTACTTCTGTCATAATATATAAACTAAAATCTAATCATTATAACACAAAAAAGCGGTTTTGACTCAATAGATCATCTTGACAGAATAAGTGTATATACTATATTGGAGATTTTGACTCTTTACCTACTCAGTTGGCACAGTTTGAGCAACCGGCGTAATATTTTTGGCTGTTAGCACCGCCAAGGCCGGCAACAAAACACCCGAAAGAATTGCCAGTAGACCAATCACGCCAACAACTTTGACTAATAGTTTTTTTGATTTTTTTTCCATGGAGGCACAAATTTAAATGTATGCCCATTCTACCTTATTCCACTCGGACTTCAACAATATCGCTGAACGAATCAATAACATTGTCTTTTTGCACTTCGAGTTTGATTGTGTAGGTTCCGGGAGTGTCGAAGGTATGAACCGGATCGCGTTCGATACTTTCTTTGCCGTCTCCAAAGTTCCACTTGGTGCCGCTAACAACGCCACGAGTACATTTAGAGCTAAACTGAACCGTTACCGGCGCCGCACCCGTTTTTCGACTCATTGTAAAACAAGCTTTAAGACTGACCGGATTAACATTGATTACAGTTTGAGCGGTTGATTTTTTGCCTGATCCTGTAATGGCAGTTAGTGTAGCAGTATATGTGCCAATCTGTTTATAAACATAAGTGATTTGAGCATTATCGCGACGGACCGGTGTGTTATCGCCAAAGTTCCATTCAAAGGTAACTACCGGATCGCTTGGATCGGTTGTTGTACCGGAGGCATCAAAGCTAACAGCCAACGGTGCTTCACCTGCAATTGGATTAGCTGATAAACGTGCTTGCACGCCACGTTCTCCCACGCTTACTTTTGCTTCGGCTGTATCTTTGTTGCCATCGGCATCGGTTAACGTTAGTACAACCAGGTATTCGCCTGTATCTGTATATGTGTGTTCGGCATTACCACCTAATGCGTCGGAAATACCGTCGCCATCAAAATCCCAACTAAATTCAACAATATCTTTATTTGGATCGGTTGAATCGTTAGCACTAAATTTAACTGTAAGTGGCACGCTTCCATTAATTGAGCCGCCCACTGCCGCCGGTACACTTGTAATAAGTGCATTTGGGCTAGTGTTGAGATCGCCAACTTGGATAGGGAACTCTTTGGTTTGAGTTTGACCTGTTTCCGTGAATACGGTTAAGGTCAAAGTGTAAATTCCCTCATTACGGTAACTGTGTGTTACTTTGCGACCACTTTGCGTGCCTGAGTTATCACCAAAGTTCCAAGTATATTGTGTGAGTTTGCCATTTTCTGGTGCTGCGGTTGCGGTTGCATCAAATTGATAACCAATATTAGCTCTTAAAGGAGCATCATCCGGTTGAAGACTAAACTTAATACTAAATCCACCTTCTGCAGATAGCGATAATGGTTTCACCGCCTTTGTTGTTTCACCATTTGTGTCGGTTACGTTTAGGGTAATTTGATATTCCCCATCTTCGAGGAATTCATGCTCTACAATTACACCTTCGGCATCAATTGTGCCGTCAGCATTAAAGTCCCACTCATAGGCAACAATTTCACCATCGGGATCTTCTGATTGGCTTGCATCAAAAGTAATCGTGATTGGTGTTGATCCGTAATCCGGACTGATTGTAAAATCGATAATTGCTTGCTGGTTTTCAATTCCCACAGGGATTTGAATAACTTGTTTAACCTCTTCATTGGTTGCTAAGTTTCGATAATTAATTGTTAACGATACATTATAAACACCTGTATCCGGTTTTCGATTAAATTTATGAGTAACTTTTGATCCGGTCGCATTAGAGCCATCACCAAACGCCCACAAATAACTAATGACTTCAAATTCCGCACTGTTGTAGGGAACCTGACTTGCATCAAACACAATTTCAACCGGTGCTGTTAAGCTACGCAGCTCGGTTGGTTCGGTAATTACAGAGTCTGCAATATTTGCCGGCCCGGTAGATAAACCGTTAAACCCAACAAACGAGACAATAAAGCCCGCACCAGCCAGCAAGAATGCAAGCGCCGCTACTAAAGCCAAAGTAAATCCTTTCTTTTTTGCCGGTTTGTCTTCTTTTTTAGCGGTAAGTAGTTTAAATAAGCCCATTAAACCACCTACTAAACTTAAGGTACCCACTAATCCCAAAATAATCATTGCCAACGCATATGCCACAACTTGTCCATAACCTAACGAGCCTAACAAGTCTTGTCCGGCAGGTAGGAA
>PFRW01000004.1 GCA_002788755.1 Candidatus Peregrinibacteria bacterium CG_4_9_14_0_2_um_filter_41_14 | reverse complement strand
GCCGTTTCAAAAAGAAGATTTTGCCGGTCTGTTTAAAGTTATGGCTGGTCATCCTGTGACTATCCGGCTACTTGATCCACCGTTGCATGAGTTTTTGCCAAATAGCGACGCTAAAATTTTGGAATTGGCCGAAGGTATGGGCATGACTTTTCAAGAGTTAAAAACAATCACCGAGAATCTACACGAAGTTAATCCCATGCTTGGTCATCGCGGCTGTCGTTTGGGTATTACCTATCCCGAAATTTACGAAATGCAAGTACGCGCAATAACCGAAGCCGCCATTGAGGTCTCTAAACACGGCGAAACAGCCATTGTCGAAATTGAAGTACCATTAATTGCTACAGCTAGTGAATTAAAGCATGTGCGGCAAATGATTGAGTCGGTGGTTAGTGGATATGGCAGCCAAATTAATTTTATTTATAAAGTTGGAACCATGATCGAAATCCCCCGTGCTTGTTTAACAGCCAATGAAATTGCCGAACATGCTGACTTCTTCTCATTTGGTACAAACGATTTAACCCAAACTACATTCGGTATTTCTCGTGACGATGCCGGTAAGTTTATTAGTTACTATGTTGATCACAATATTATTGAGCGTGACCCTGCCGAAACAATTGATGTTGATGGTGTTGGTAAGTTGATGCATATTGCTGTAACTTTAGGTCGTGAAAACAAGCCCGACCTCGAAGTGGGAATTTGTGGCGAGCAAGGCGGTGATCCCAAATCTATTGAGTTTTGTCAAAAAATTGGTTTGAACTATGTAAGTTGTTCGCCATATCGAGTTCCTGTTGCCCGCTTAGCGGCAGCACAAGCGGCGATTAAGTTAAAATAAATTAAAACTATGCCACTCAACGCTTTAAGTATTGCAATTGTTTGCGTGTTGCTGACAGCCTTTGTCGTTATTGGCTACTATACTTACCATACAATGACTGTGACTAGTCGTCAGAAAACCGAGCAAGCCAAACAACAAATTATGGAAAGTTGGCAGACCGCTTGGCAAAAAGATTGGATTTTAAATGATCAGCAGCCATTGACTCTTAACGGTAAGTTGCAGAATATCGAATTTACCGTAAGCTATTGGATCTACGGACTTTATAATGCATTGGTTCCTACCGGCCAAGTTAGAATTTTTCAAGTAGACATACAAGTTGGTGATAAAGTTGGTCAGTTGAATATAGCTGATTTAACAGCCGCAGTCGGCGGCCAACTTAGCCTCAATAACAGCATTTTAGTCTGGCAACCAAAGGTTGGTTTTACGGAATTACCGGAAACTTTTGCCAAACTGGTAAACATGATAAAATAAAAAAGCTGGACGAGTTAAAAACTTTTGCTACAATGTCCAAGCCTTGATGAGGCTACGCCACCTTAGCTCAGCTGGTAGAGCAACTGTCTTGTAAACAGTAGGTCGTCGGTTCGAATCCGACAGGTGGCTCCAGGAAAAAATATACAACACTCAAAAAAACGGCTGGGATTAGTTATCTAGGTCAGCAAGAGATGAGAGTTCCCAACATGTTGGGAAGTTTGAGTTGACGAGATTTGTGGTTGTTGATTTTTGAGGTGAGGTTTTGATATAGTGCGAGATTTTTAAATTTACGAGACTTGAGTTCAAAAGTAGTTTTTAGGCGTTTTGGGTGAGCGTATACCTACCACGCTTAATGCTTTTTACGAGGTGTATGTTCGGTCACACAAAACATGTGGTATAATCGCATATGTAAGCCATAAATGGCTTGTTCTCACGGTCGGAATTTGCTACAATTTAGACATTCTTTGACTCGCAAACATGGATGATTCTGAATTATATCGGTTGTGTCAGGAGTACGGTTCTAATGCGCGGATGTGGAGCCGCAAATTTGCGGCCTTGCTACCAGAAGTGGCAAAACGTCAGCTGTATCGTAAGCATGGTTTTTATTCAATTTTTGAATTTGCAGCCAAGTTGGCAGGTATGGGGCGTAAGTCAGTTGAAGAGGTATTGCGTACATACAGCAAGGTTGAGGATAAACCACTACTTAAGGCCCAAATTGAGCAATTTGGCTGGGCGAAGGTTAGAGTTATTACACCCCTAGTAAATACAGTAAAAGAAGACAAATTAGCCGAGATGGTAAAAACCTTACCAAGAGCTGCATTAGCAGAGTGCGTGCAAAATCTGAAGGAGCCTACACAAAGCCAAAAAATAAACCCAACATGTTGGGAATTGGAAACTATTACCTTTAAAGTTGATCACAAAACCGCGCTCAAACTTCGCAAATTCCAACAAAAGCTAGAAAAACAAACAAAGATAAAAATGCCGCTTGGAAAGGTGCTAAATAAGTTATTGGAGGGGGTTGAGCAAGAAGTCGTCAGACCAAAAAAAACCAGAGAGTCACAAAAAGTCACACGCTACATTCCGGCTCAAACCAAACGTGAAGCAGTCGACAGACATAATGGTAAGTGTGCTTTTCCAGGTTGCAACAAGCCTTACCAGGAAATCCACCACCCTCAGCGGTTTGCCATCAAAAAATCACACGAAGATATTGTGCCACTTTGCAAAAATCATCATCACATAGCCCATGCCGGATTGATAAAAAACGAGGAACAGGCGCCAGCCCTCTGGAGTGTAAAACCCGAAAGAGATTGGAACGATTACAAAAGCCGTGTGGATGTTATGGTAAGAAGAGACTGATTTACCCGATTAGTCTAAAGAGCCGTAGCGGCTAGTAGGCCGTGCCACGGAAGGCGATGTTGTGGATTCGTGTTTCGGTATCGGTTTTTTCAAAAATTATACGCAACTTGCCAACTCTGCATCGGTAGTAATTTTCGCTTCCAGTTAGTGGTATTACATCGAGATTTTTCAGATTACCATTGACGATATCCGCAATTGTGAGGAGTAGTTTGGCTCTTAGTGGGACGGGTAGTCGCGCTAAGAATTTAAGATATTTCTTCATTGGCTTGTTTTAGTTTTTTGTAAAGCTCCTCTGCGGCAATGCCAGTGGGGAAATTAATGCCAAAGTTATCTTCATCAATTTCGTAATATTGGACTTCTGTTAGGGGTTTGATTAGAAGGCCTCGAGGAGTTTCTTCGGCAATAAAGTGAGTTGTTTTAAATTTATTACGCCATTGTTTAGGTAAGGTTATTTGGCCCGTACCAAATAGTTTTAGAAGTTTAATCATTATGTAAATTGCATAAATTATATAATTAATTGTAGTACATAAAAATTTAATATGCAACCAGGAGTCTATTTTAATGAATAGGCTTTAATTAATCATAAAAAGTTTCTTTCACTCAAAAAACGGCTTCGGCTACTGAAGTATATTTTTTAGTAAATAGAGTGGGTGCCGATGTCGATGAAGGCAACTTCATTTTTGGCTGTAAATTCAAAAAGAATTCTGTAGGAATAGTTAATTGAAAACGCCCAATAGTTGTCAAGTTTGCCTTTTAGCTTATGCGTTTTGAGGCTTTTATCGAAGCAATTTGTTCGGAATATATTCTCTTTTTGAATAGCCTGCTTTTGAGCCACTAAGGGTAGGGTCCTAAATGCTTTTCCAAAATGCGATGAATAGTAAATTTTGTCTATTTCCATTTACTTAGTTAGGTCAGCAAGAGATGAAAGTTCCTTGAGTGTGCCACTTTGTTTTTCATGTTTGTAATTTGCAATTGCCTTTTGCGCCATGGCTTGTTCGTAGTCATTATGTGATTGTGTAAGCGCTTCAAAAGTTTTTATTGAGATAATAACAACTTCGGGCTTATTATTATTGAGTACAAATAAAGGCTCCCCACTCACCATTATTTCATTAAATAAAGATCGATAATTTCTTTGGATATCACCAGATGAGGCCGTTTTTGGCATAGATTTAAACATAAAGGTTATATAAGAGAATATATATTATCTATATAATATCTTATGTAGGGCGTGTACGTCAAGTTAGGTGGTCAGTGACAAAGTTATCTTAACTAATTAGCTTTAAGTAATAGTAAAAAGTTTCTTTACTTTTCCAATAAAATTAGTATGCTTTCTAGGCTTTCTTACTTGGGTCGGTACCGAAGTGGTCAAACGGGGCAGACTGTAAATCTGCTGGCTACGCCTTCGAAGGTTCGAGTCCTTCCCGGCCCACCAGGGAAGCAAAAAAGTAAAATATTTTAAAACGGCTTCGGCTACTGAAGTAGCCTGCAGAATGTTTTTAAATATTTTATTTTTTGCTTTGGGAGAGGGGAACGCCACGTCTCCTTGCGTCGCCTGTGATAAGGATACACAAAGCAAAATGGATGAAGTAGGAAAATTATTGTCCTAAACTTCCATTCAAAATCCTAACTTTTGGCTTAATCTCCAGAACCACTATGATTTAGAAATAACTAAGCGCGAACTTGGCAAGGAGCTAACGAACGATGTAAAGATTCTCCAAAGCATGTCCCGCCATTTAAAATCTAACGTTTTTTAATACGCTTCTTTACCTGTGCAAACTCAAGGGCTGATTGTAGCCAGGAAAACTTTTCCTCTGCACTTGCGCGGCTGGCATATTTGAGATTAACCGCATCAATATTTGGTTTAGTCTTCTTCATATTCTTTTAGTTGTAATAGGGCTTCTAAGTCTAGCAAATCTTTATCTCTGCCAGCGGTACGTTTCATGCCAATGAGGTCATCCAGGGATATAACCGGTAAATCTAAATCCCAAGCTGTAACAATATTACTGTTGGCGACAAATTTGTCAAAATTAAGTGATTCCTGCACGATTATATCTAGTGCTAGGCGCAAGCCTTTGCCCGATAAATATGTATATGCCATAAGTCCTTTTTCCTTTATATATTTATCAAGTTTATTTTGATCAGCCAGTTCCAAGATGTTGACAGGGAGGCGCTCTACGTAGCCCAGTTCCTTCATTACCTTATCAAGGTTTGATAGATTTTCTTTTTCTAGGGCGATGAGTATATCAATATCACCGGTAAACCTTGTGTAGCCGTATAAATTAACAGCCACGCCACCAACAATTAAATATTTAATGTTGGATGCAGATAAGACAGTAAAGAGCTCTTTATAATAATTCATATCGATAATTTGTATAAAATTACGGTAAGCGTACCAGTATTGGCTTGCAATATCCAGTAATCCTTAGCAATCAGCATGGACAACTTTTTATCATTTCTTAATATGTGACAACTATGATTAAGGTCTATTTATTTTG
>PFRW01000023.1 GCA_002788755.1 Candidatus Peregrinibacteria bacterium CG_4_9_14_0_2_um_filter_41_14 | reverse complement strand
GGTTAAAAACGAGGAACAGGCGCCAGCTCTCTGGAGTGTACAAACGGAGCGAAACTGGAACGATTACAAAAGCCGGGTAGATGTGATGGTGATGCGGTACTGATTATGTACCCGATTTGTTTAAATAGCCGAGTGAGGTTTGACACTAGGGTACGTTTGTAATACAATGTAATACGAACGTACTCATGGCTAAATAATTATGAAAAAAACATTAGTAACATTACGATTGCCGGGCAATTTACTGGCGGAAGTGGAAATGATTTTTGGCGAGCCAACAAAAACAGCTTCGTTGGTGAAAGCGATTAAAACAGGAATAACAGCGAAAAAGACATTGGAAGAAAAAATGAAAGCTGATTATGCCAGTTTAACGGATCAGGATTTAGAATTTGTAAAGATATCTAGTGAGACAGCAGATGAAGTTTGGGGTGAAAGTGATGATGATTATTTAAGCCTGCTCGATGAAAATAACTAAAGGCTCGATTGTGCTGGTTCGGTTTGGCCCCGAAGAAGGTAGCGAAGTTGATAAAGTCCGTCCCGCTTTGGTACTGCAAAATGACTGGGCGTGTGAGCTTTCGGGTTCAATAACGTTGATTCCTTTTACTTCGCGACCTTTTTTGGATCGTATTTTTGAAGTGTTTGTGGGAATGAATAAAACTAATGGCTTACTAAAAAACTCGGTTCTGTTGATTAATCAAATTATGACTTACGACAAGGTACGTGTGCTAAAAGTTTTGGGGAAGCTCGATGAAGCCAAATTGGCGGAGGTATATTCAAAAATTGATATTCATTTGGGAAGATAAAAGGAAAGTTTTTCCCGGGAACAGATTTGACAAAACTTACGCTTTTCTCTACCCCAGCGACTTCCTAATCTCTGCGGCTTTTAACACATCCTCGGCGAAATCTTCGTCTAGTTGGAGGCGTTGGTAGATGTTGGAGGTGAAGTTGCGGTGCAAGATGTGATGGGGTTGTTCTGGGCCTATTTGGATACCGAGGACGGACTGAATGTTGTCGATTTCGGCACGGATGGTGGCCCAGTCTTGGTTGTTGGTGGCTAGGAGATCTAGATTTTCGCGGTTTAGGTAATGGCCGGCGTGAGCGAAGTCGGCGCGGATGTAGGGGCAGAGGCGCTCGATTAAGGGGAGGAGGCCGGTTTCTTGGGCTAGTTTAAGGGCGCGGCCGGAGCCGATTAGTTCTGGTGGGACGCCGATTGAATAGAGGGCGCCGGTGAACTTGATGGCGCGGGGGAGTTTGACGTCGCCAACGCCGCGAGAATAGCCAAAAAGGCCGATATGCTGTACCCGCTCACGGTGGCCGGGAAGTTTGTCGGCAACAGTATTAATAATAGGTGCGATGGCTTCAATTGTTTGTTGGTAGGAAGCGGCTACTTGTTTGTTGAAATTGTTAAGTTGAGCTTTTTCGGCATCGGAGACCCGTTCGTAGTCGTGGAGGTTTTTGGGGAGCTCGGTGTTCATTTTGGCAATGGCGGCTTTGGCATCTGCTAGTGGATAGTCGTAGCGGAAGGCGCTTTGGACGGTCATGGTGGCCATGCCTTTGTGTTCGTTAATGGAGTGTTCGATGTTTTCGGGGTTGATGCCGCCGCGGAAAGGGAGGGAACCGCCGCCGATCCATGGGTACATTTTGATGCCATTTTCTTCGCCAAATTCGTGATAGGCGGAAATGGCTTGTTTGGCGGCAAGTTTGGCGGGGAGGAAGCCGGCGTTAATTGCCGGGTCGCTACGGGCGGTGAAGACGCGGAGATATTCGGGCTTGTAGTCGTATTCTTGTTTGAGGAAGTCGACGTATTCCTGCAGAATTGTTTTGGCATTGGCAAGAACGGAGAACTCTTCAAAAAGTGGGATAACTTCAATCATGCGGAGGGCTGTTTTTAGCTCAAAAATATCTTCGCTGGCTTTGGCAATTTTGGAGAAGGTTTGCTGGAGGTATTTCATTTGATCGCTTGAAGAGGTCATGGGGAGAATTACTTCAAACAAAGGTGGCTCGTGGAAGCCGTAATTGTTGGCGGCTTTTTCGGCGGTGATCATGTTCATAAAGGCGCGGGGGAGCTTGTGGCTGGACTCAATCCAAATGTTGGGTACCCGAAAAGTGAGGAAGACGTCGCGGCCAATTTGATGTTCTTTAAAGTAGTCGTGATATTGGTTAAACAAACGGTCGATTACGGCTTCGTCAACAAATTTACCTTCCCAATCCCACATGTATTCTTCGACACCTAATTCGGCAAAACAGCGGTAGCATTCTTCAATTTCATCTTGAGCGGACAGAAAACGTTTACCGGTAAAATAGGCGGCTTGGGCATTGTCGGGATGTTGAGTTGCCATTGTGGCGGGGATTTTGCGCATAACGTGAGGGCAATGAGTGTCCCAAATTTACGCTAGTTAAAACTGGAGAGCAATTATTTTTTATCTTTTTAAAATAGGCTATAATCACAGTGAAACATTAATCCCCCTTTAAATGTTGGAAAATTTAGAACTGTTGCCAGCCGACCCTCTATTTAGGCTACTTGGCGAATACAAAGCCGATGCACGCACTAAGAAAGTAAACTTGGGCATTGGTTTGTATTCGGATGATCAAGGCCAACCTTTTGTTTTTCCGACGATTAAGGAAGCGTTTAAGGAGGTGGACACGAATGACTTTAATTACCAGCCGATTGGGGGGAACCGCGAATATTTACAACTAACGGGACAACTATTGCTGGGTGACTTATTTGATGAGTCGCAATTGGCGATGCAGGCAACAAGTGGTGGGACGCAGGCCTGCCGGCTGTTTGCCGACTTAATTTGTGTGGAGCAAAAAGGACGAGAGCTGCTTGTGGGCATGCCAACTTGGGGTAATCACTTGGCGATTTTTGGTGAACTGACAATTAGAAAATTTGAACATAAAGCCGAAGGTTACAAAAAGGTCTTAGAAGAGGCGCCTGAAGGGTCGGTCTTGTTACTGCATGGTGCTAAAACTCACAACCCGACGGGTCTAAACTTAACGCTTGAGGAACTGCAAAATTTAATTGCGATTATTAAAGATCGTGACCATTTTGTGTTTGTAGATATGGCGTATTTGGGCATGGGTGAGGGCATGGAACAGGATCGTGAATATGTGAAATTATTATTTAGGGAGCTGGACAATGTGGCTTGTGCCGTTTCGTACTCAAAGAATGCGTCACTTTATGAGCATAGGACGGGGGCGCTATGTGTGAAGACGAAACAGCCGAAGGCTGTTGAGTCCCAGTTGCAGCGGATTATACGAACATCGATTTCGATGGCGCCGGGGATTGGACAGGAGATTATGATTAATGTGCTTAAAAACAAAAAAACCGCCTGGCTGGCGGGGTTGGAAACGGTTAGACAAACCATTGAAGCACGCAAAATGGCGCTGGTAGAAATGCTGCCGGCCGAGTTTGACTACTTAAAAAATTGCCGGGGGATGTTTGGGCTAATGCCGTTTACCGAGGCACAAATTGAGCGTCTTAAAGCGGAATTTGCGATCTTTATGCCAAGTAACGGACGCATAAACTTTGGCGGCATTGAAGTTGCCGATATTGATTACTTAGTAGAGAGTATGAACACGGTCACTAACGAAAAATAGACAGCAGCCAGTTGATAAGCCCCATAATTATACTAAACAAAATTGCTGATAAAAAGCTGGTAACGGCAAAGCCATCTACTAAGGAGTCGGCAAACATGACCAAAACGCCGTTAATAACGATGGTGAATAGTCCCAGCGTGAGAATGTTGATCGGCAATGTTAAAATTACTAAAATTGGACGAATGATGGCGTTGATAATGCCTAAAACAAGGGCGACAACAAGGGCTGTCCAAAAATCGCCAAGGGAAACGCCGGGCAAAAGATAGGCGGCGCCAAATACGGCAAGGGCGCTTAGGAGCCAGTTAATTAGGATTTTGATCATTGTTAGAGGGATTAAATATTGTTAGTAGTTCCGGATGTTTACGAATGAGTGGGGCGTATAAAAATAAGGTATTCATGAAATTAAGCTTTAGCCTGATTTTTTCAATTAAATCCGGCGAGAGACATTCCATAACCAATGAAATCTGCTGAGGCTTTAGGCCATCTAACAAAATCTCGAGTTCATCATAGTCGTTAACATCATCGTTTGCAAATTCCTGTAAACGCAAGAATAGAGGGTGAATTTGCAGAAGGAGCATGCGGATTTTGGGAGCTAAGTGGGCAGGTACGCCCTGCTGTCTACTCACATCGATAATAATGGCTAGTTGATTATCGGTGGTGATATTTTGGAGTGTAGGAAATGAGTAAACGGTTTCGTATGCGTAAGGACAATTATTAATGTCAGTATTTAGAGTGAAGCAATTGTTATCCATATCAATAAGAACATAGCGGACACGTTCCAGTGTTAAATCGATTATCTCTTGTTGACTGGGGTCATTTATTTTAGCCATCAGCTCGTAATAAAGTTGACTAATCACTTGGTGTTTTGCCGGTGATAATTGGTCTAGGTAGTTATTTTCGAGCCAATCAATTATGCAAGGGATGCTTGTACAGGTAATGTCCTTTAGCTTTTCTTTGGCAGGTGGAATATAATTATCGCTTTGAGCAGAAAGATGAGGTTGATGGCTAGGTGGGCCCACGGGGGAGACGGGATCGAGTTGATTAACCACTTGTTCATGGGTATGGCTCATTGCTTGGGCAATTACAACAGTTAGACCGCAAACTAAAGTTGCAGCCAAAAATACCTCGAGTTTGGTTGGTAAGTTTTCCAACAGGAATCGGGTTTAAAGCTTTTTATTTTAGCACCTATTTAAAAATGGAAACAAGCGTATCTTCTAGTTGATTAATATGTTTGGACCAACTAAACTTTTTGGCTTGGGTTTTGCCGGCTGCGGTTAGTTGCTGCTGAAGATCTTGTTTTTGAATAAGTTTGAGCATTTGGGCGGTAAGCGCTTTGGTGGAATGGGGGTTAAAATAAAGGACGGCGTTGCCACCAACTTCGGGCAGGCTGCTACTGTTGGAGACAATGCAGGGGGTACCGAGGGTCATGGCCTCTAGAACGGGTAGGCCAAAGCCTTCGTAAAAAGAGGGGTAGATAAAGCCGGTGGCCATTTGATAATAATTGATTAAGCGATCGCATGAAATTTGGTCGGTTAAAATAATATCGTTTTTAAAGGGGGAGTTTTGGATCAACTGCAAAAGTGGTTGGAATTTCCAGCCGAGGGCACCAACAATAATCAACTGGAATACCTGTTTGGATTGCTCGCGGAAGCGTCCGTAAGCCTTAATTAAGGTTAGCAAATTTTTTCGTGGTTCAACCGTGCCAACAAACAAAAAATAAGGCTGTTTAAGAGGTGGGGGGGGGCTTATGGAAAGATTAGTCGCTAATGGGATTACAATCGTTTTAAGGGGCGTTTTTGGGGCGTATATAGCAAGGTCTTTGGCGGTATGGTTTGATACAGTGATGAGTAAATTGGCATTGTGGAGAATGTGCTTAAGGAAGAGCTTGTGGAGAAATGCAGATACCCATGGATGATGTTGGGGAAAGAGAATTGGCGTGAGGTCGTGGATTGTGGTGATGCGCTTAATTTTTTTTGGTAGGCCAAAAGGGCCAAAATGGGCGGGTTCCCAAACGGCATCAAATTTAAGTTTTTTAAGGAGGCGGGGAATGAGGAAGAATTTGCGGAAGGTTGTCCAGCCGGGGATAAAGGTGTAATCGGGGATAATGTGATGAGAGGTATTGTCAAAAAACCGGTTTGGCTTGAGATGAATGTAGGAGTATTCCAAATTGGTGGAGGTGGATTTTTTTAGTTCGGCAACAACCGACTTAAGGTAAACATGAATGCCGGCATTTTGGTTGTCGATGGGATCGCAAAGGATGGCGATTTTTTTAGGCATCTATGTTGCTTAATTGTTGAGTGGGGATGAGAGTGAGCAGGCCGGTGCCTAATTCTAAGTTAAGCTTTGGGGTGTAGCCCTTTAATTGTTGGGTTGCGTCGACAAAGTCACTTAGACTGTCCCAATGGGATTTAACATTATCGGCAACAATAATGCCTTTTGGCGATAATAGTGGCAAAACCGCTTGCAGATATTGGCTGTATTCACCTTTAGTGGCATCAAAAAAGGCGAAATCGATTTGGGCAATTTCGGGGTATTCGACTAGAATTTCGGGGGCGTGGCCTTTAATTTGGGTAACTATGTTGCTTAAGCCGGCTGCAGCAATGTTTGCAGTGGCCTCTGCATAACGTTCGGCGTGCGATTCGACTGTCCACATTTTACCGCCGGTTGCTTGCAGGCCCTCGGCAAACCAAGTGGCGGAGTAACCGTTGGAGGTCCCGATCTCGAGTAAACGCTTTACATTCAATTTTATAACTAAGTTGCGCAAGTACTCGCCCACTTGGGGACTAATGTTCCAATAGTTTTGGTGGGGTAACTGCTCCAGTTTTTGGCGAATTTGCTTTAGTTGAGTTGGCATAAAAAAGATTTAAGTTGATGCATCGCTTTACCACGATGAGAAATTTGATTTTTTTCGGCGGTTGTTAAAGCGGAATAAACTTTGTCGGCGGTATTGGGAATAAAACACGAACTGATGGGGATGCCGTGGACAAGAGGGGCTTCTAATTGATGGGTGATTCTGCCTTTGGTTTCGCCAATAAAAGTTTGATGTTCCGGTATGTGATTAGGCGCGTAAAAGACGGCGGTGCTGATAAAACTGGCGGTACGATTATCCGGGAATTCTTGCATGCGGTTTAAAAAATATTCGATCCATTTGGCGTCAGAGGCTTTTGGGCCGGCACCCCAGCGTCGGGTGTGGATGCCAAGTTCGCCCGCTAAGGCATCAACAACAATGCCGGAGTCTTCGCCAATTGTAGGCATGTTGCCTACTTCATAATACTGCTCGGCTTTAAGAAGAGCGTTTTCGGCATAGGTTAAACCGGCTTCGTCAACATCGAGGGTGATATTTAAATCGTTTAAAGAAAAAAATTGGTGTGGCAAATCGCCCAATACTTCCATCATCTCTGTAAATTTTCCCTTATTGGTTGTTGCAATTAAAATTTCCATTTAAAATTGACAATTAAACAGTAGGTTGAACTTGTTGCGCTCCAGCTGCCAAACTTCATCATAAACTTTGTTGAGCTGCTGCCATTTACTAAACTGACTAATGGGGACGACAACTAGATAAAGTTGAATAATTTGACTAGCCGCCGCCGGGTTTTGGGTAATAACGGTATGGTGCTCATTATTGCGCAGTTTTTGTGTGTAAGTGTTGATCAATTGATAGTATTGGTCTGATAAGGCAAATATGGCTTCCGGCCCCTGCTGTGACGCCAAGACTTGGAGATATTCACTATGCCAAAGAAGGTCGTTTTGGGAATTAAGTGCGAGCGCCCGCCGATAATGATTAATCGCGACATTAAGCTGCTTACTGGCAACGGCTGTACGTGCATATGCAATGTGTAGTTGCGCCCAGTTTGGATATTTCTTGAGATACTTTTTTAGTTCGGGGGCAAACTGCATGCTTCTTAAGTCGCCAATAACCTCGATGCGCAGTGGCTCGAAAAAGGAATGTGGGGCTTTGACAATGTACTGCTGTGCCGCTTTCATATTTTGATTTGCCACGATCTCGTGTTTTGCCTTCTTAACCTGATCATACTGCACTGCGTGCCAGCTGCTAATTACAGTAATAACGACTAAGCAAGAGACCACCACTGCGGTAAAGTCATTACCCAAATCAAACTTAACTTTATCCTTTTTAGCTAAATCTTTTGGAGCTAATAAGGCAATAAGCATCCACCATAAAAACCACAGGCACATTGCGCCCAAATTATAATCAACCAACATATGGAGACTGGTGGCAATTAAGGCTCCAATCAACGTAAATCGCCACCAAAAATCTTGCTGCTGTAAGTAGTAATGATGGGTTAAATACTTAATGTTGTTAAAGAAGTGCATCCCCATAAACAACAAAAGGGCAAGCGCTGCGGGGCTACCATTTTCTACGGCTATTTTAAGCCAAATATTATGAGGATGGTTAGACAAGGCAAGGAGCTCTGTTTGGTATTTTGGGTATTGAACCTCAAAACCATCGCTGCCGATGCCAAACAGGGGATAATCACGCATCAATTTTAAGCTACCAATCCAAAACTGAACACGCTCATCTGTGGACTGGTTAGCACTGGTTTCTTGGTCGCTAATCCGCGCGATAACGTCTTCGGTTAATTGAACTTGTGAAGCCAAGTCGGGTGGCTGTACGTAACGGTGAAACTCGTTAACGAGGAATGCTCCGCTAAAAGCCAAAATCAAGATTAGTAGCAATTTAATGCCATGACGATAGAATACCTTTAAAGGGTCTTGTAGCTTAGGCTTGAGAAAATAAGCTAATACCAAGCAAATACAAACCGTGCCAATAGCAGCTAAATAGGCGCCACGTGAAAAGGTTAAAAAGAAGGCAATGAGATTAAGCCACAAAAAAAGGGCGGCCATAACTTTGCGCCGAATTTTGCTTTCCAGCAGTAAATAAAGATTAAATGGTAACGTCAGTAACAAAGCAAAAGCTAGAGCATTAGGGTAAGTAAGATAAGGCTCAAAACCTCTAAACAAACTACTTAGACGGGCATTGTTGCCAAAAATAAACAAATAAATCCCACCTAAACTAAAAGCAGCCCCTACAAAACTCAGGCCAAATGCGATTAATTGGTGATATTTTGCGGCTAAATCACTTAGATCGATTTTTTTTGTGACCAAATATAACAATGGTCCTAAACTGTAAGCAATAAACTCTTCGTAACCTAGTGGCTGTTGCCTAAAAGCAAAAGATAGCCAAAACAAACCGAGGAAGCTAATCAACACCATGTCTTCGGTGGCTAGCTGCCATCGTTTTTGACGATAATGATACATTAGCCAAATGGCGGGGATAGTCACTAAACTCCCCAAAAACCAGCTTGTATTCGTAAAAAGAAAAAATTGGGTAAACATTATTTTTGAGTTTTTTAGTTGCAGTCTTACTATAGCCAAATTAGAATTTTTTTGTACTCTTTAATTTATGGTATGTATTCTTTAGCTGAACTGCGACCAGGGATGGCGATAATTGTTGATGGTGAACCACACTTAGTATTACGAGCACAACATTCTAAACAAGCGCGTGGCACCGGCGTCGCCAAAACAACTGTCCGAAATTTGATTACCGGAGCTGTTTTTCCAAAAACTTTTCAAGGTAGTGAAAAAATTGAGCCGGCTGATATTGGCTATACAAAGGCACAATTTTTATATAGCGATGGCGCAGAATATCACTTTATGGATAGTACCGATTTTAGTCAATTTACTTTTACGGAAGATGACTTGGGCGATCAAAAATACTTTTTGGTTGATGGCATGGATGTCGATATTCAAAATTTTGACAATAAACCAATATCAGTACGAATCCCACCAAAAGTAGTTTTAACTATCGCCAATACTGACCCGGGCGTAAAAGGGGACACGGCCTCTGGTGGCACAAAGCCAGCTACAACAGAAACGGGTCTAGTCGTCAACGTCCCATTTTTCATCGAAATAGGCGAGAAGATACGCATAAACACCGAATCTCACGAATACGTAGAAAGGGCTTAACAAAAAAACTATTGATTTTTAGATACCTTTAATCATAAACTACGTTTGCTTTGGGTCTTTAGACCTTAATCTTATTTTTTAATCTTATCGTTATGGCTAAAAAAGTTTTAGCTTCTCTATTCACTTTGGCACTTGTAGCTGTTGTAGCTACTGGATGTCAAACAACTACACCTGTTGTAGATGAACCTATTGTTGATGAAACAATCACAACTGAAGACACTACTCTGGTTCTTCCTGTAACAGACGATTCAACCATGGTTGAAGACACTGTTGAGGACACTGTTGAAGAAGATGAATCTACGCTTGAAGAAACTACTGACGTTGTACCTGACGCTCAATAATTTCCTTTAGTTTAAAAAGGCCCGCCTTAATTGGTGGGTCTTTTTTTGTGTGCTTGAAAAAGGGGAGGGCTTGTGGTATAATGAGAGGATTTAATTATGAAAAATGTTTAATGAAGCAAGGTTAATTTACGTAAATGGTGGGGAAAAACCTAGTGGGAGTACTGAAAAGCCTTCTCCTAAAAAAATACTCGATGCTGTAGAAGAGCGTGATTTACCGGAAGAGGCGTATGAAACCATTCAGGAGATTAATGGAGTACACAATGAGATGTTGGACTTTTTAAAAACATTATCAAAAGACCAAGTGATTAATGATGTTGATAGTGATGCACCGGCGGAAGGGTCTCAACAAGAACGCTTCTCCACTAGATTTGATAAATTCTTAGGAGCAATTAATCAGTTGTTGGCCGACAAGGCAAATGGTGTACTTCAAATGCCCACTGTTGATGCTCCAGGTAAAACCCCCAGTTTTGACGATTTGAAAAATATTACCGACGATGGTGTTACTGCCATTGAAAAAGTTTATAATTCATATGTTGCCCAGCTTGCAAGATTTAAGGAGGATGTGGATGGGGAGAATTCGAAAAAACATGCTAGCGCACTGCTTAAACAATTGGATGACATGGCTTAGGAATCACACTAGTACTCTATATCGCTTTGGGCAGATAAAAGTTCGATGTCGGAAACGCCGGTAAGGGACTCTAGTTCTTGGCGGAATTTGGTAATTCCTTTTTGATTCTTAAAGGCAATATTGAAAGTGAATTCTTGTTTTGCGGTACCAATGCTGCGAATTTGTAGTAAAGATTGGAGGCGAAGGTACTGATCGAAAGTATCTTGGTAGGCATCTTCTTCTACGGCTTTATTGGTGCTATGAAAAGTTAGGATGTAATCATACATTTTACTGGCGCCAAAATTGAACATATCGAGTAATAGCATTAAAATGCCGAGCAAGATGGTGCCAAAAATAATTACAGAGTAGTTAAGTGTACCAACGCCTAATCCCACTATTAAGGCGGCGAAAACAAAGGCGGTATCTTTGGTGTCTTTGAGGGCGGTTCGGTATCGAATAATTGTAAATGTTCCTAGTAAGGCAAAGGCGGTGACAACATTATTGCCAATAACCATCATGGCAATGGCCGTAATTACAGGAAGCAAAACCAAAGTGACGGAAAAAGATTGTGAGTATGAAACGGTTTTGTGGGTTTTTTTATAAATAACCGCTAAATAAATACCCAACAAGGTTGCCAAAATCATATTAATGAATATTGATTGAATGCCGATTTGGGCACCCGGCAAAGTGGTAAGTAACTGATCAAACATAGAGATATAATTAAATTTTTATTTAATGTGAGGTAACAGTGCGTGATTAGCCTCTTGTCCACGGCAATATTTAGAGTAAGGATACCATTTGAGATCGTTAGCCTTAATAATTTGTTGTAGCCACTCTGGCATTGTATTGTTGAACTTGAGTTCGCAAATCATCATGTTTGGATAAATCTCTTTTTTGGCAGGTGTAAAATCAAGATCGTAGACGCTATCGGCACGGAGATCGAAATCGAAAGTGATGCGGAGGTCTTTGCGCCGTGGTTCGACAAAGGGCATGCGCTTGTAGCTCATCATTAGCTTGGGCTTCATGGTGTAGCGCTTAATTAAGTAATTGAATTTATGCCATGTTTGTTGATCTGTAAAGGTAGCGAGTTGGGGCTGAATATGGTTGTCGTACCAATTAAGGACGTCCTTTTTGGTTAGAATTAAGCGATCCTTTTTAATGAGAAAGTTTTGCTTGGTCTTAACTTCTAAAAATAAATCGCTGCTATTGGTAACGTGATCGTGATAGGAACGGATGCGGACTTTTTGCCTTGTGTGAAATCCGAAAATTTTCTCAAAATAAGATTTAAGATGTGGTGAGTCAAAATAGATACTGTGGACCGGATAGTGGTCTTTTCCCGCCGGCACGTATTTATCGATGGCCATGTATGCTTGTAGCATTTTAATGATTCTCTGCGCCTTCCAGGTGGGTAGGTGATACTTGAATTCGTGACGATGGAAATGGAGTTGGGACATGGCTGGTTTTTATTTTTGAATGGCACGAGCTTCTTGATACTTACTTTTTGAAACAGAGTTTAACTCAAGACCAATCTGATTAAAAGCAACTTGGACCTGGGCGAGAATGTTTTTTTGGTCAGCCAAAAAGGCTTCTCGAATCTTAATTAAATTATCTTGTTGAGCGCCGTTACTGTTACTAATGGCATTATCTAACTCGAGAGATGTATTGCGTTCAAACTCAATTTCCAACTCTTGGCCGTAGCCTAACATAGGCCCTATGGTAAGGTCATAATTTGAGGGAGCGTCGTAAACTCTCAACTCATCTATGCTGATAATAAAGGCTTGCTCCGGATTTGGTCCACTACCCCAATTGGTAGGGATACTTAAATGCAGCCGATTACGAATCGTAACTAAAACTACTTGGGGCCGAAACTTGAGCTCGGTTGCATTGGTGAATTTGGGGACCAGATAGTTAAGCAAATGATTTGTGGGCTCAAGATAGTAGTCTTGATACTTACCTTTTTGAAGGTAGCCGATGAAGTCGCCTAAATGCCAAGGGAGACTTGGAGGAGGGTTGTCGACACTAAAGGGCTCTGACTCTACGCGGAACTCAAAGCGTGACTCCTCAACTGTACTAAAACCATCACCTAATTCTTGGCGGTTGAGTTTGTTCTGGAACTCAATGCGGTAAGGCTGAGCATCGGGATCCGTGGGGTCTTTTAAGTAGGCTTCGTATTCTTTTAAATTTTGGAATCTTTGTCGTAAACGATAAGAAATATTTTGTTTAAGGAGAAGATCGTCGGCAGTGTCAAAATAAATGTCTACATAGACATATTCTTTGCTACCGTTGGTTGTATAGTAATTGGTATTTGTGTAGTTGGGGGCCTGCCAACTATTACCACTTAGTGATTTTTCAAGTTGAGCATTAATGGCATCTACTAGCTCTGTATTAGTATAATATTTGAGATTTTCACCGGTGATTTTATGCTTGTACTCCCTTTCAATACGGGCCTTAGTGCCGACACTAACTTGGTTCTTGATTGCAGTAGAAGTAGCAAAGCCTGCTGATGTCATCTGTCCGTTGGTAATCAAATAGCCAATAATCAAGACGATTGTGCCGACCAAGATTAAGGCTAGTTTTGAGCTATTTTCTTTGATCAAGAGAGAGGGGTTAAAGCTTCTACGAACATTTGGCCTTTTTTGCGGCTAAAACTGTGTATTCGCTGCCACTGAATGTGTTAATAAATGTGCCAGAAATCAACTTACCATCAGTACTAAGTGGATAGGAATAAGATAACCGACTAATGCCCGGATACAAAATTTCATTACTAAATTCGCGCTGGCTGTTTTTTTGATTAGTCGTAAAAGTAAGCTGCTTTAGACTAAGGGCGGCAGGGCCTTTTACTGAAATTTTTACCTCGTCTTCCAGTTGTTGCAGACAGATATTTTTGGGGCTATCAATATCAGCCAGAAATGGTTGTTCCAGCTTTTTGATCATTTTTTTAAAGTTATCTAAATAGGCAACCCAATCTTGGTAACTAATCCAAATATTGCGATAATACCAGTAGTAATCTCGTTTAACGGATTCTTGAAGGAGGTCGTGCATTTTATTGGTTTCGGCAATTATATCGTTGGCGAGGCCAGCTTGAACGTTTTGGTAAATGACATAATTTTTATCGTTTATAAATTTGGGATCGCTCAATAAAAGTTTATAAAAATCATTGCTGGCAAGGTTAAGGTTTGGAATAAATGTGTCTGTTGTAACTTGATTAACTAGGAAGGAAGCGTCCCACGGAATTTGTTGAAATTTTTGAATAGTCGGATTGTAGTAAAGCTTTACATTATGCCGATTATCCCAGTGGGTAATCTGTCCAAAATAAACTAAAACTTCTAAATTGATAAAATAGTCGTAGTCGATAAGCTCATAAACTTTTGCTAAATTTTTACTATTAACAGCTAACATTAAATCTATTAATTTTTGGAATTGCTCGTCTTCTTGGTCGTGGACAATTTTGTTTTCCCACGCAAAAGGGGCTTGAAAGGTGCTGCTGCCAATGCCTGGTTTATAAGAAAAGGAAATATTCTCAGCCTCAAAAATACTGCCAAGGGGGAGATTTTTGTCTGTGAGAAAAGAGTTTTGGTCAATTGGGGTTGAGGCCTGAAACACGCCCATAAATTCATTATTTATAAAGAAGTTAACATAACGGTGATCGGGGACAATTAGCCCCAGCTTAGCCCCTATATAACTGGTAAAATGCTCGCCTAGCATATAGTACCCCTTGGGTGAGATGAGCTCCAACTGGTCCTTACCGTAAAATGCATCTTCATTTTGGGCGACTAAAGTACGAAAGCGAAATGACTGCTTAAGATAACGCCAATGATGATCGATGTCCCCACGGAGTTTAAACTCGATAGGTATTGGTTGGCCATTGTTAACCATTAGCGTAGCGCCGTTAAAGTATTTATTGCGGCCGCTTTGAGGCAAATCGGCATTTAGCTCTTTAAGTGTTTCTGGGGGGACTTGAAAATATAAATTATCAATTTTGCTTAAATTTTGAGGATTAATAAACTTATTCCTAATTTTGTTAAATAAACTTTTGGTGACGTAATAATTAAGATCTAGCGCGTTATCCTCGGTGTAATTAAAAAAGGTCATACGGGCTTGCTGGTTTATGTAGGCGAGCTC
The DNA here is from genome assembly GCA_002788755.1 of Candidatus Peregrinibacteria bacterium CG_4_9_14_0_2_um_filter_41_14. GTDB lineage: Bacteria > Patescibacteriota > Gracilibacteria > UBA1369 > UM-FILTER-41-14 > UM-FILTER-41-14. The sequence continues at coordinate 6,079 of PFRW01000023.1, read as the reverse complement.
AAAAGTGAACATCATACCGACTAAAACGAAGGCAACTACGAGTGCCATTTTAACCTTATTGTTCATACGTATTGTATTTGATTTTAATATTAATATTTTTAATTAGGTGTTCCGCGTTCAATTTAGGGCTGGATATATAGGCCAGTTGATCGTTAAAGAGGTACTCACCAGGGATTATGTCCGTTTTTTGAAGGCCTGAAACTGTCCATTCGCTTAAATCGGTAAAAGTTATTTGTTCGGAATTATCTAGAACCAAAGTAATATTTTCTATTAAGATGGAGCTATTGGGGCCAGCGTTTTCATTAAAAACAATGTGCAAATATTGTTGATTAGAAAGTAATTTACTGTCAATTTGGCGACTCAGGTTTTGGGGTGTGTTGTTAATAGGAATATCGGAGATTATATTTTGATTAATCTCTGGCGTAAAATCTTGCTGACTATTGAGATTAAATTGAATTTCGGCAGTTGATTTTGGATAGATATTATAAATATTTTGGATATAGGCAATTTGATCATTATGATTTGTTAATTTTGCCAGAGCAATGAGCTCCTCGGTGATTCTGCTAGTATTGGGCTTGAGATTCCATGCTGTAAAATAGGCAGTGTATGCATTTTCTCTATCCCCCTGTAATAGGTAACATTGCCCTAGCAACTCGTAATAGTAGTAGTATTGATCCCAAAACTTAATTAATTCCTGCGCCGTGCTAATGCAAGGCGAGGCCTGACGATTTTTCTGATAGTATTCAATGAGCTTTAGGTAAGCATGGGTCTTGGTGGACTCAAAAATACTGCGGTGCTGGGTGGCGGGATGATGTTTGACGAAATCATCTAAGAGCTTAGGATTTTCATAATTCGCTTTTACAAAAACCTCCTGTTGTTGTCTAGTTCGACCAATGTTTCCTAAAATGTAACTTTCGCTTAAATTGATTGCCTCCAAGGCAAGGATGCCAATTAGACCAATGATACATAGAGTAAGCGTAGTATTTATGGCTTTTTTGAGCATAAGCGGATTGATTCAACTAGCACTTTCATGGTATAGTAAGTGGATATATAAAGAAATACTATGAAACTGAATTCGTCCTACCATAAGATTTTGAAGAAAATTGCATATGTAATGGTGCTGTTGATGCTTGTTGGTAGTGCACATTCATTCCAACCGGTTTTAAAAAAGCTTGCCACAGGGATTTATCAAGTTGGAGCGCAATATGGAACACCAACCGGGCCTCCGCCCGAACTATATAATTTAGCCGTAGGCGGATCGACGGATACAACTGTCACGCTAACTTGGGATAGCTATTACCAAGCTGGTGTATATTTTGAAGTTTTCTACAGTACAAGTGCAGAGGTAACTTATAATAACGGTACGCTTTGGGGATACAATCAAGATACTGCTTTAGGACAGCAAGGTAACGAGAGCTATGTTGGTACCACTACGGTTACCGGCTTAACGGCTGGAACTACCTATTATTTTGTAATATATTTATTAGATTCAAATTCTTCTACTTATAGCTTGCCCTCTAATGAAGTGAGTACGGCTACAACCGGTGGTGCTAGTAATACTATACCTGCCGCCACTACACCAAGTATTACAGGCCAAGCTACCGATGGTAGTGGCTATATTACTTTTACAACTGCTGTTTCTGATGCGGATAGTGATACAACTAAATTAAAAGTAGAATACTCGGATAATGGTGGCTCAAGCTGGTATGATCCTGACTTGGTATCTGTAACACCAAGTGCGGGAACAACGGATCTGGACGATGCGCAAACGTATCAAATTGGTACGGTTAATGCTATCGATACAGATACTGGCTCTAAGACCATGACCATAGTTTGGGATACCCAATCTGCTAACAATGGTAATGGGGCTTTAACAGGTGATCAAAGCGATATTCAGGTCCGGGTTACGCCAAATGATGGTACTGACGATGGTACCGTACAGGCATCGTCTTCATTTCAGGTGGATAATGCGGCACCTAGTCAAGTTACCGGTTTGGCAATTACTTCTACAACGGCTCATGCAGCGGCATTAAGCTGGACAGCAGCCGTAGATAGCGACTGGGCAGGATACAAAATTTATTATGATACAACTACAGGCATTACGAGTTCTACTTATGCAGACGGCACTAAAGACTGGCTAGCTGTTGATGATGCTAATTTGAGTACAAAGGCAACGGCCGCAACAACGGTTAACGACACGCTAACCGCAGCAACAACCTATTACTTTGTGATCTATTCAGTAGATGATGTGGGTAATTTAAGTACAATTTCTGCTGAGGCTACGGATGACACGCTGACGCCCGGAATTACCGTGACTGAAGTGGGTGGTGCTAGTACCGATGTTACTGAAGGAAGTACGACCGATACTTTTACTGTCGTTCTCGACACTCAACCAGCAAACTCTGTGACTGTGGCTTTAACTGCCGCTGGCAGTGAGGTGAGTTTTTCTGCTAACAGTTTAACTTTTACAACCGGCGACTGGGATAGCGCTCAAACGGTGACAGTGACGGCCGTTAATGATGATATCGATGAAGATGCCGAAACGGACACTATTTCTTACACTGTAACGAGTGATGATGCGGACTATAGTGGCTTCGATTTAAGTGGCAGTAACATTACAGCTAATATTACCGATAACGACACGGCCGGCGTAACCGTGGCCGAAAGTGCCTCCAGCACTAACGTAACCGAGGTAACCCCTGCCACTACAGATACTTATACCGTGGTGCTTACCTCTCAGCCAACTGCAAATACAACAATTTCCTTAAGTTATGACACGGTACAGCTTAATATTGCTGAAGCTAGCGATACGCCTGATGATGACACTTTGCTATTTACAGCTGCCAACTGGAACACACCGCAGACCATTACCGTAAATGCTTTAGACGATAGTATTGATGATCCGGCAACTGCGACAATTACACATGCGCTAAGTGCGAGTAATACAGATCCTAAGTACGATAGTGACTCTGCAATTTTTTCGATTAATAGTGTAACGGTTAACATTACAGACAACGACACCGCCGGGATTACCGTAACCGAAGTGGGTGGTGCTAGCACTGATGTTACTGAAGGTTCCACAACGGATACTTTTACCGTAGTTCTCGACACTCAACCAACTGCCTCTGTGACCGTGGCTTTAGCTGCTGCTGGCAGTGAGGTTAGTTTTTCTGCTAACAGTTTAACTTTTACAACCGGTAACTGGAATAGTGCACAAACTGTAACAGTGACTGCAGTTAATGATGATATTGATGAAAATGCCGAAACCGACACGATCTCTTACACTGTAACTAGTGTTGATGCTAACTATAGCGGCTTCGATTTAAGTGGTAGTAATATTACGGCTAATATTACCGATAACGACACGGCTGGTGTAACCGTGACCGAAAGTGCCGGCTCCACAGCTGCTACAGAAGGCTCTACAGACACTTATGACGTTGTCTTAACAACTCAACCAACTGCGAATGTAAATATTGTCATTACAACAACTGCTGATTTCTCAACCGATAAAGTTGATGACACTTTAACGTTTACGTCTGGAGACTGGTCTACGCCGCAAACTGTGACGTTGACTGCCACAGATGACAGCATTGATGAAACCAGCCCGGAAGCGGTGACAGTTAGTCATACGGCCAGTAGTACCGATGGTAAATACAGTGGCATTAATATAGCGGATGTAAGCTTTGCCATTACCGATAATGACACCGCTGGAATTACCGTTGCCGAAGTAGGTGGCGCTAGCACTGACGTTACCGAAGGTTCAACAACGGATACTTTTACAGTAGTTCTCGACACTCAACCAACTGCCTCTGTGACTGTGGCTTTAGCTGCTGCTGGCAGTGAGGTTAGTTTTTCTGCTAACAGTTTAACTTTTACAACCGGTAACTGGAATAGTGCACAAACTGTAACAGTGACGGCCGTTAATGACGATATTGATGAAGATGCCGAAACTGACACGATTTCATATACTGTAACGAGTGCTGATGCTAACTATAGCGGCTTCGATTTAAGTGGTAGTAATATTACGGCTAATATTACTGATAACGATACGGCTTCCATTACCGTAACCGAAAGCGCCGGAAGTACGGCGGTAACAGAAGGTGCTGTCGAAGGTGATACCTTTACCGTTGTGTTAGGGACTCAACCAACCGCAGACGTAACAGTAAACGTAAGCGCGGCGGCAGGACTAACAATTGATGACAGCAGTTTATTATTTACATCTGCCAACTGGAATTCGACTCAAACAATTACGGTTACGGGGACAGATAATGACATTGATGGTGACGATACGAGCAGCGCAGACATTAGCTTTTCAATTAGTACAGTAGAATCTAAATATAATGCGCTTGCTCATCCTAGTAACGTTACAGTAACAATTACCGATGACGACACGGCTGGTGTGACGGTGACCGAAGCCGGCGGCAGTACGACGGCAACAGAAGGTGGAACCGATACATATGCGGTTGTACTTAGTTCTGAACCAACTGACGATGTTACACTTACGATAGAGGGTGATGCTAACTTTGACGCCCGAGCCACTTTAGATCCAACAACTTTAACATTTACAGGGGTCAATTGGGATACAGCACAAACTGTGACCATTACGGCTACCGATAATGCAGCGGTAGATGGGTCGGCAACTGGCACGATTAGTCATGCGGCTGCTAGTGATGATGCCAAGTATAATGCCATTTTAGTTAGCGATGTTACAGCTACCATTGAAGATAATGATGTGGCGTCAAGTAGCGGCGGTGGTGGCGGCGGTGGTAGTTTTTCATTCTTAAATCTCAATAATAATACTAATAATGTCACCCTAATAAACAGTAGTGGGGTGCAATTAGAGATTCCGCGTGAAACAATCGTAACCGATGACGTAACCGGCGACGTTTACACGGGGACAATCAGTCCTCCCGAAATTATTAGCCCAGCTGATGCACCAACGGGGACACCGTTTGGGAAAAATATTAGGCTTGTAATCAGACTACAAACTTCTGAGGGTAACGATGTTCACTTTGATACGCCAATTGAAGTTTGCGTACCAAAACCGGCTAATCTTGCTACTAATGTTGAAATTTGGTTTTATAACGTTCAGCAAAACAAATGGGAATTTTCAACCGCTGACGTAAATATAAATAGGAGTAATGGTAAGCTTTGCTTTAAAACAGACCACTTTAGTTACTTTGCAATTGTAGAGCCGATATTAGACTTTGACCAAAATACAGAATTTACTGATATTAAAGGCCATTGGGCTGAAGAGCATATTAAATATTTGGAATCTTTAGGGATTATTGCAGCCGGTCCGCAAAAGACGTTTACTCCTGATCGGTCTATTAATCGTGGTGAACTTGTAAGTATGACCGTGGCGGCCTTTGGGATTAAGTTAAAAGGTGATGCCAATAATATTTTTACTGATCTATTAAGTACTAGTTCACATTATAAGTCTATTATGGCTGCGTATGAAAAAGGTATAATTAAGGGGTATCCGGATGGAACATTCCAGGAATACGGCCCAGCCTTGCGTGTGGAAGCATTAAAGATCTTGCTAGTGGCGGGCAATAAGTCAAAAGGATGCCCTGCCGTAAATGAATTTACCGACATCTCTACGGTCGCTTGGTATTACGAATATATCAACTGTGGTGTTTTCTACGGAATTGTTCAGGGCTATGGCAATGGTAAATTCTTACCGGCGCGCCAAGTGACAAAGGCGGAAGCAGCTAAGATGCTTGCGGAGATTTTGTCTAGATAAGGTCACGTATAGTGACTTGGGCATACGCACAAGATAATAATCTGGGACAATCTGGATGGGGGGGCGGCGACTGCGACTTCTACTACTATTGTTTATATTGGTAGTACTGACCGTGCTAGCCGCAGCGTCTATGGGGGCACTAAAGTATAAACATACCCGCGAACATACCAGACTTAAAACTAAAAAAAAGGCTACGCTAACGATTAAAAAAGGGCAGCTAATACAGCTGCCCTTTTTTGTGAAGATTTGGATGAGATAATTACATATCATCGTCTTCATCTTCGTCGTCGTCGTCGCCGAAATCATCATCGTCGTCCATGTCCATGTCTTCAT
>PFRW01000046.1 GCA_002788755.1 Candidatus Peregrinibacteria bacterium CG_4_9_14_0_2_um_filter_41_14 | reverse complement strand
AGCTATCTGCTGTGGCTTTTGTTCTGCTTGGTTCGTTGTTTACGCTTACGGGTGTGTTTGCTTTGAGTCCACTTTTTTTTCCTGATGTTGATCATAGTGCTTATTATGCAGAAGCACTTAATAATATGGTGAACAAAGGTGTAATTTCTGGTTATGATAATGGTAATTTTGGACCAAATGATGCGGTTACAAGGGGTCAATTGGTTACAATTTTAGATAGGTATGATACTGATTTTAAGAACTTGAAAGCAATTGTATGTGATGGTGGTGGGATTGATAGAGAAGCGTTAGCCGCACCTTATGAATTAACTTATGATACGCTTTGTAAGTAAGCCCACAATAAGTTTGTTTTTAGAGTACTCTTTCTATCTCTTTAAATAACTTCATCCACTCCTCAAGCTCCAGCTTTTCTGCCCTGACGGTAGAATCGATCTGGAGCTTTTTTAATAGTGCTTCGATTTCCGGTTTTTCCTTATGTAGTGCCGCCGCTAAATTATTAACCAACTTTTTGCGTGGTGAAGATGAAGCCATTTTGATCAATTTGATTAGCTTGCGCGGGTTATCAACCAGTGGTGCTTGAATATTGCTGATTTTGATGATGGCGGAATCGACCTTAGGTGCCGGCTTAAAGGCGGATGGGGGGACGATGGCAATGAGTTCCGGTGTTCCGAAGATTTTGACGGATAGAGACAAGACGCTGTTGCGGTTGGGGTGGCAGATGCGCTGGGCGACTTCTTTTTGAATTAGTAAAACGATTAGTTGGGGGAGATTATTTTGTTCGTACTGTTCCAGTAAAAAGTGGGTAAGGAGGGGAGAGGTGATGTAGTAGGGAATGTTGGCGATGATTTTGTAGGGTTCTTTGGGTGGTTGGTATTGAAGGGCGTCGCCTTCGGTGATTTCCAGTTGTGCAGAACTTGTGAAGATTGTGTGTAAAAAGGGGACAAGGCGTGGATCTTTTTCGACGGCGATAACTTTGCCGGCATGTTTAATTAAATGCTCTGTTAGGGCGCCCTTGCCGGGGCCTATTTCAACGACTAGATCATTTTTGGTAACTTCGCCCGCTTCTATAATTTTGTGAAGCACGTCTTGATTATGTAGAAAGTTTTGGCCGAGTGATTTTTTGGCTTTGAGTTCGCGCACTATTCTTGGGGGTTAGTGATTCTAAGGAGTTTGACTTGTTCGGTTTGGCCGCTAATGATTGTAATTGCGGATTTTGGGAGATTGAGGATATCTGAGAGATATTTAGCTAGTTCTTTATTGGCTTTGCCTTTTTCGGGGGCAGCGGTGATGCGGACTTTAATGGTATTGTCGCTGAGGATTTCGGTTATTTTATTTTTGGAGCTGTTGGGCAGCACCTTAATGCGGACGTAGTCATTTTCTTTGAGCATCTTTTTGACGATCTCAATATTAGGCATTTTTAGGCTTAATGATTAATTTGTAAAGCTCATCAATAATTATGACAGAAAAAGCAAGAAGGAAGATTGTGAGCCAAAGTTGTGGAGATAGTGAGGTTATACTAAATATTTTTTGAAACAAGGGCAGTTCCGTAATTGCGAAGACGAGTGGCAAAGTAGCGATTGTACTTAGAAGTAGTAATTCCTTTTTCCAAAGATTAATTTTAAGAATTGAAGAGCCCAGACTGCTGGCGTTAAAGGCGTTAAAGAATTGAACAAGAATTAATGAAACAAAAGCGGCGGTGATTGCTTTGGTGTGTAGTTGATCGGTAATCGGATTGCCCCAATGCCAACCATTACTGTAAAGAACGCTTACAAATGTTCCAATTGTGATTAGTCCAATGACTAGTCCAATCGAGATTACGTGGATTAGATACTCTTTTTCGAGAATGCGAGTTTCTTTTGGTCGCGGAGGCACTGTGAGTAAGTCGTGGTCGGAGGTGTCGACACTTAGGGCAATTGCGGGTAGGGAGTCGGTTCCTACGTTAATGAGGAGGATGAGAATGGCCGTTAATGGTGCTGGTAGATTGAGGAGAATTGCTAAAAAGATAGTTATAATCTCACCAATATTGCTTGAGAATAGGTAAAAGATGATTTTTTTGAGATTGATGTAAACGTTACGGCCTTCTTGGATGGCGTTGATGATTGTTGTAAATTTGTCGTTGGCGAGGATCATGTTGGCGGCTTCTTTACTTACATCCGTGCCGGCAATGCCCATTGCTACGCCAATGTCGGCTTGTTTTAGGGCGGGTGCATCATTTACACCATCGCCGGTTACGGCAACAACTTGGCCATTAGCTTGTTGAGCTTGAACAAGCCGTAATTTGTCTTCCGGTGTTACACGTGCAAACAAAATATCAGTATTGTTTTTTAGAAGTTGTTGCAGGTCATATAGGTTCATATCTTTAATATCTTCGTGCGTCTTTATAATGGCGTTGGGGGTGATGATGTCGAGTTGCAGCGCGATAGCTTTGGCGGTGTGACCGTTATCACCTGTGGCAACGATAATTTGAATGCCGGCTTGTTTGGCTTTTTGAATAACCGCTTTTACCTCTTTGCGTGGAGGGTCGACAATGCCGATTAAGCCTACATAGGTGAGGTTGGTTTCGGTTGTGTCGTTGGGACGCTCATGGAAGGCAACGGCGATGACACGTAAGGCTTGATCGGCCATTTTACTGTTTGCTGTGAGAATTTCTTTTTTTATTTGTTCAGTCAGTTTATGTTTTTTACCGTCGCTGGTTATGTAGCTTGTACATTGTTGCAGCACGAATTCGGGGGCGCCTTTTACCAGTAGATATTGAGTTTTATCGCTAATTTGTACTGACATGCGTTTGCGTTCACTATCAAAGGGATTTGTTTTAGTGACTTTGTATTTTTCTAATTCAATAAAATTGAGTTTTTGGTGTAGGACAATAATGGCTGCTTCGGTAGGGTCGCCAATTACTTCGTATTTGTTTTTCTTTTTGTTTAAGAGAGTTGTATTGCAAAATTGGCCGGCAAGTTTGATTAATCGCAAGTGTTGGTTGGCGGTTGCTGGTTGACTATTGCATGTAATTTGGCCGGTTGGTGCATAGCCATTACCAGTAATTTCATATTGATTTTCGGGGGTGATAATGAGTATGGCTGTCATTTCGTTGCGGGTAAGTGTACCGGTTTTGTCGGTGATGATGCATGAGGTACTGCCAAGGGTTTCGGCGGATGCCAGTTGTTTAACAATCGCTTTCTTTTTGGCTAGTCGTTGAACACCTAATGCTAGGGCAATGGTAATGGTGGCGGGAAGACCTTCGGGTACTGCGGCTACGGCTACAGAGGTGGCAAATAACAAGGTGTCTACAAGTTCTTTACCTTGGATTAAGTAGCCAATAAAAAATAGTACAACTGTGATACCAAGGGTGATTTTTGTGACAAAGATACCAATTCTTTTGATTTCGCGTTGGAGTGGGCTTTCGACTTTTTTGGTGGTTTGAGTTAGGTCGGCAATGCGCCCAAACTTTGTTCTGGTTCCAATATTAACAACTTGGACTTTAGCAAAGCCGTTACTAACTTCGGTTCCCATAAAGACCATTTGTCTTGGCAGAGGAGTATCATTGGAACTTTGGTGGTATTCGGTTTTTTCAATTGGCTGCGATTCGCCGGTTAATGTGCTTTCTTGGGTATATAAATTGCTATTTTCCACAACAATACTATCGGCCGCAATACGATCGCCACTTTCTACGATAAGAATATCACCCGGTACAACATCTTTGGCGCTAATTAACTGTGGTTTGCCTTCGCGGATTACTTTTGCATGTGGAGAAACGAGGTTTTGGAGGGCTTCCAGCGCTTTTTCGGCTCGATACTGCTGCACAAAACTAATGACAGCGTTTAGCATGACAATCGCTAAAATAACGATACCGTCTACTAGTTCGTTGTTAATTATGGCAATTACGGCCGCAATAATGAGAAGGATGATCATTAAATCTTTAAACTCTGCCAGAAATATGATGAGGAGGTTTTTCTTTTCTTTTTGCTCGATAGTGTTAAACCCATATTTTGTTTGAAGTGTAAACGCTTCTTTGTGGCTTAGGCCCGTTTTAAGATTGGTGAATTTTAGGTGAGAAGGTTTGGGCATGGGTGGTGGTAAATTTTGTGATTATTTTAGCACAAAATATCAGCATAACCATACTAGCTTAACCTCTCTGTTCGCCATTTCTCAATTTCGGCGTGGTTTCCTGATAAAAGGACATCGGGGACTTTCATGTTGTTGAATTCGGCGGGGCGGGTGTAGTGGGGGTATTCTCTTTTTCCTTGAAGTTTTTTGCTGAAGGAGTCTTCGGCTACGGATTCTTCGTCGCCAACTACGCCGGGGATTAGACGGCTAATGGTATCGATTAAAATGAGGGCAGGGAGTTCGCCGCCGGTGAGGACGTATTCGCCAATGGAGATTTCGCGGTCAATTAGGGTCTCGCGGATGCGTTGGTCGATTCCTTCGTAACGTCCGCATAATAAAATTAACTCCTTGGGGCCTGTGCTTAGTTCTACGGCCTGCTTTTGGGTTAAAACGGGTCCTTGGGGGGTTAGGTAGATTACAGGGCCTTGATTGTGCTTTTTTACTTCGGTAATTGCATTCCATAATGGTTGAGGGCGAATGACCATGCCAGCGCCACCACCGTAGGGGGTGTCATCCACTTTGTGATGTTTTGCATCATCACTAAAATCGCGCAGTTGCCAAAAATTAATCGAGATTAATTTTTGATCAATTGCGCGTTTTAAAATACTGTCTCCTAAATAACCTTCGCAAAGGTTGGGGAATAGCGTGATTACATCAAAACGCATAGGAGAGGGTACTAACGTTTGCTGAATTGAGGTGAACGACGAGCCTTCTTAAGACCAAACTTTTTACGTTCTTTAACACGTGAATCGCGGGTAATAAAACCGGCTTTTTTAAGTGTAGTACGTAAAGTTGGATCCATTTCTTGTAAAGCTTTGGCAATACCATGACGAGCAGATTCTGCTTGAGACATATAACCACCACCGCTAATTTTGATTGTAATTGTATATTTACCTGTGTTCCCAGTCATTTTTAGGGGAGCGGTAAGTTTTTCTAACTCTTCTTTAGTGTTTGTGAATTCTTCAGCTGTTTGATTGTTGATGTAAATTTCGCCTTTACCATCTTCATAAATACGAACGCGAGAAACGGCAGCTTTACGTTTACCATTAGCGTAATGGTATTTGCCTGATAAGTTCATATCGATGATTTCGGTCTTCTTATTCGCCATTATTAATTGGAGTTAGAATTATTTTTTAAGTTTTAATGTTTCAGGTTGTTGAGCCTCGTGAGGGTGTTCCATACCAGTGTAAACATAAAGCTTTTCTAGTACACCTTTTTTAAGACGGTTACGTGGAATCATTCCTGCAACTGCTAGTTTAATGATTTCTGTTGGTTTGTCTTCATGTAATTTTTTGGCAGTTGTAGTTTTAAGGCTACCGATATAACCACTATGTCGATAATACTTTTTATCATCCCATTTATTACCTGTAAGTTTAATGTTTTGGCTATTGATCACAATGACGTGGTCACCCATATCTTGAGAAGGGAGGAAAGTTGTTTTGTTTTTGCCACGAAGAGTGTCGGCAATAACAGTAGCTAAACGACCAAGTGGCAAGAGACTTGCATCAACTACGTACCATTTACGCTCGATTTGTTTGGAATTTGGAATTAGTGTTTTCATTGTAAGGGTAAGTTAATGCTTTATTTAGCAGCCGCTTCAGCTGCCTTGTTTTCTTTCTTGCCTTTTTCTTTTGCCGCTTTTGGTTTGGCTTCAGCTGGAGCTTCTGCTTTGGCTTCAAAATGAGTAAGTTTGATTAGAACCATAGAGGCATCATCACCTAGACGGTTACCAATTTTGTATGTCTTTGTGTAGCCAGATTGGTGATCTTTTACGTTGGGTAGGTATTCGTCAAAGAATTTTTTAGTAACATCCTTTTCAAAGAAAACTTTGTTTGCTTCACGAATTGCGTGTACTTGTTGTCTTTTCTTTGATCGGCTAATTAGTTTTTCGATTTCTTTACGTAGGATTTTAGCTTTAGGAGCTGTTGTCTTGATTTGGCCGTATTTAACCAGAGAAGTAATCAAACTACGTACTAACGCTCTAGTATGAGCCTTGGATTTGTTTAGAACGATCTTGTTATATCGATGTCGCATTTTAAGAAATGGTTATTGTAATTTAGTGATTATTCTTCTGATAGGTCTAAACTTCTTTCACCTAGTGCAGATCTAACTTCTGTTAGAGCCTTTTTACCGAAGCCGCGGAGATTTGTCAATTTACTTTCTGTACATTTTGTCAATTGTTCGATTGAACCGATCTCGCCATTGATCAAAGCGTTTAGGGTTCGAGGGGATAATCCTAGGATTTCGATTGGAGTGTAAGCCTCTTGTGTTGGCTTCTTAGCGTCTTCTTCTTTTTGCTTTTGGGCAATAGTCGCAAGGTCGCTCATGAACTCAGGTTCGATAGATAGTCCTTCTTCGTTAAATAGATTGAAATAAGACTTTAGGATGTTTGATGCAAAACGTAGGGCGTCTTCCGGAGTAATTGAACCGTCTGTTTGAATTTCTAATGTTAATTTGTCCAAGTTGGTCATTTCGCCAATACGAGTTGCTTCAACATCGTAGCGAACTTTCTTTACCGGTGAAAAGAAGGCATCTGTCCAGATAATGTCGGCGATATTTTCTTCTTCTTTCTTTTGACGAGCTGGTACGTAACCAACACCTTTTTCAACACGAATTTGAATTTCCAACTTTGATTTATCTTCTAAAGTTGTGATGTATAAATCTGAGTTTAAAATTTCAACATCAGAGCTAGTCTTAATGTCTTTAGCCGTTACTTTGCCTCCAGTTATTTTAAGGTCTAACATAGAAGGTTCACTGCTTTTTTTAGTAATTCGTAAGTCTTTAAGGTTTAAGAGGATATCTAATACTGTTTCTTTGGCTCCTTCGATTGTTGAGTATTCGTAGTTTAATCCTTTTACTTTAATACCTGTAACTGCTGCCCCTGGAAGTGAAGACAAAAGAACGCGACGAAATGCGTTCCCCACTGTCGTCCCATACCCAGGCGGAAGCGGACTCACCGTGAAAATAATTGTATTTTCATCGCCTTGCTCGGTCTTGATTTTTGGAATACCGATTTCTGCCTGAATTTGATGCATAGGGAGGTGTAGTTAGAATTTGTAGAGGCGTACCGAACTATTATTTTGAGTAGAACTCAACGATCAATTGGCTTTGAATCATTTGCTCGACATCGTCTTTATCTGGAAGAGCAGCGATTTTACCACTTAGTTTTTTGTAGTCTACTTCCATCCATTTAGGATTTGTAGGTTTTTTAGTTAATTTAACTTCTTCAAACATTGGGCTTTTTTGATTCTTAGCGCGAATTTCAAATGCGTCACCAATACTTACTTTGATTGAAGGTATAGTAACACGACGATCATTAAGTTTAACAAGACCATGACTAACCATTTGACGTGCTTGACGACGGCTATTTGCAAAACCGGCGCGGTAAACTACGTTATCTAAACGAAGTTCCAAAGCGATTAGTAGGTTGTCACCTGTAATTCCTTCGGCACGATCTGCTTCTTTATAGCAACGACGGAATGATTTTTCAGTTAGACCATACATGAAACGTGCCTTTTGCTTTTCTGTTAATTGCTTACCGTATTCAGAAAGTTTACGGAAACTATTACGTCCATGTTGTCCGGGTGGATATTTACGCTTGTTGAATGCGTTGGTTTTGCTTTGTCCGTTGCCAAAAAGAATTTCTCCATAACGACGAGATTTTCTAACGATGGGACCTCGATATCGTGACATAAGTTAGCGGGTTAGTAAGTTCAAATTATTATTATACGCGTCGTTTTTTACGGGGACGGCAACCGTTATGCGGAACTGGAGTAATATCGGTAATTGATTCAACGTTGACGCCTCCAGCTTGGAGACCACGAATTGCTTGTTCGCGACCTGGGCCAATTCCTTTAATAAACACATGTACTTTTTCTAGTCCGGAATTCTTTGCTTTGCTGACTGCACTTTCTGATGCAGTTTGAGCTGCGTAGGGAGTTGATTTACGAGCTCCTTTAAAACCACATGAACCTGAACTACTCCAAGAGATAACACCACCGTCCATATCTGTAAGCGTAATAATGGTATTATTGAAAGTAGATTGAATGAACGCTTTTCCGAGACTGATGCTACGTTTTTTTGCTTTAGCCATAAAGTAGAGATAAGTTAATTAGCAGTTATTATTTAGTTGCCTTCTTTTTACCGGCAACAGTCAGACGTTTGTGTCCTTTACGTGTACGAGCATTACATTGAGTGCGTTGACCACGTACGGGCAAACGTTTTCGGTGACGGACGCCACGGTAAGATCCGATTTCTTGTAAACGCTTAATATCCATTGAATGCTTACGTTGTAAGTCACCTTCAGTGGTGATTTTTGCGATTTCTGCTTGTAATTCGTTTAATTCGCTTTCGGTAAGTTCTTTAGTTCTTTTATTAAAATCAATATTTAACTTTGTAAGAAGTTCTTTACTTACACTATTGCCAATACCATAAATATAGGTGAGAGCAATCACAATTCTTTTTTCGTCCGGTAATGTTACGCCTACTATACGAGCCACAGTGGTAAACTTAAATTATAATTAAAAAAATTAGCCTTGTCGTTGTTTATGACGAGGGTTTTCACAAATAACACGATTAACGCCTTTACGCTTAATATGTTTACATTTTTCGCACATTTTTCTGACAGATGGTCTTACTTTCATGAAAGTATATGTTATTTATTACGGTAGGTAATGCGTCCGCGCGTTGTGTCGTAAGGGGACACTTCAACGGTTACACGGTCACCTGGACTGATTTTGATGTAGTTCATTCTCATTTTTCCAGAGATTCTAGCCCGTACACGATGTGCTTCCGGGTCATCAAAATTGATCTTTTCACCTTCTTCACCAGAGATGACTTGGACAATGAATTCGGCATTGGGAAGCGTTTCAACGATGACTCCTTCCATTTCAATTGCTTGTTCCTTCGCCATCCAAATTTTGATTAAGTGCTGCTTAAAGCCCTGTTTGTGGGTAAAAGCTATGGAATTTTAGCGAAAGGACTTGACTAATGCAAGGGGAAATTTAGTGAAACTTTAAGAGTTTGTAAAGGCTTTTTTTTCGGTAAGAACTTCTACGCCTGTTGTAGTAACCAAAACAGTGTGTTCCTGCTGACAAGCAAGCGACCCATCCTTGGTGACGATTGTCCATTTATCACTTAATGTTTCGATATTGCGTTTACCCAAACAGGTGATTGGTTCGATAGCAAAAGTCATGCCGGGTTTAAGAGTTGGACCGGAATGCTGCTTACCAATATTAGGGACTTGTGGTTCTTCATGAAGCTTGTGTCCGACACCGTGGCCAATTAGTTCGGGGATAACAGTAATATTGTGTTTTTTGAGATGGTTATAGATAGCATAGCTAACGTCACCAATTTGATTACCCGGTTTAACCATATTTATACCTGCCCACAGGGCGTTGGTAGTTTCGTTTATGAGCATTTGGGCAATTGGACTAACTGAACCAACGGCAAATGTGATTGCTGAGTCTGTATGAAGGTTTTTATAAAAGACGCCGGCATCGACACCAATAATGTCTCCGGTCTTAATAGCAGCGTTGTTTGGGATACCGTGTACGACTTCATCGTTGATTGCTGTGCAAATGGCGGCGGGAAATCCTTGGTAGCCTTTAAAGGAGGGGATTACACTGTATTTTGCAAATAAGGTTTCGGCATATTCGTTAAGGCGGTGGGTAGTCATGCCTGCTTGTGTATATGCTTTAATTTCCTCAAGAATGTTGGCTAAAATTGCTCCACCGGTGCGCATTGCGTCAATTTCGGCAGGAGTTTTGATGTTAATCATTACAAATTATTAGAGATCTAGTTTTGCAACTTCTTCAGTATAAACTGCTTCGACTGTTTGGTCACCTTTAATTTCGATAAGTTGATGATTTTGACGGTAGTGACTTAAGAGTGGTTCTGTTTGCTCAAAGAAAATGTTAATTCTTTTTTCGATACCTTCTTCTGTATCATCGGCACGACCTTCTATTTCTGCTCTTTTGAGTAGGCGAGTCATTGCTTCCGGTTTTGTGAGTGTGATTAAGACTGCCGAGTAATCTCTGCCATGGTTTTCTAGTAGCTGATGTAACATTGCTTGTTGGTCTTTGTTTCTTGGGATACCGTCAAAAATAAGGTGCTTGGCGTCTTCGTTGGTACTTATAAATGCTTCGACGATTTCCATAACAATTTCGTTGGTAACGAGATCGCCACCTTCGATTGTTTGTTTAACTCTTCGGCCAAGTTCTGTGTCTTGCATGGCCATTGTTCTTAATTCATGGCCTGTTTCAAAAACCGGAATATTGTAATTTTGCCCAAGAAGTTTAGTTTGGGTGCCTTTGCCGGATCCTTGGATACCAAAGAAAAAATAGTCCATGATGAGCTTAGATCAATTTATTGTAGTCGTGCATTATCATTTGAGCGTTGATTTGGCGTAGTAAGTCTAGAGTTACGCCAGTGATGATAATAAGTCCGGCACCGCTGATTAAAATGGGTGCAGAGCCTAGGTTTAAGCTTGTGAATGTGTTTTGAATGAGGACAGGCAGAATTGCAATCAAAGCTAGGAAGAACCCACCAAATAAGTTAAGACGATTGGAAACTTTGTGTAAAAATTCAGCAGTTGGTTGTCCTGGTCGAATTCCAGGTACATAACCACCACGCTTTTGAATGTTTTCAGCGACTTCTTCAGGCTTAAAGGTAATGCTGACGTAGAAGAAGGTGAAAGCTAAAATTAGAACGAAGTAAATCGTTAGATAAGCAGGACTATTAACGGATAGGTTAGAAACAATGAATTCGGAAATTGCCAGTAGGGTTGGATTAGTTGATTGTTGTGCTAATTGAGCCAAGATTGTTGGAAAAGCGACAACTGAGACTGCAAAGATAATTGGGATCATGCCTGCTTGGTTGATCCGTAAAGGTAGATTTGACATTTGACCTTTGGCACCACGACTAGCGTATGTAATTGGTATTTTACGAACACCTTCTGTAATTAAGATGGCTAATATTGTTAGCCCCAAAGTTACTAAAAACATAATTAACAATGGGATTAGCTGTTCGGAGTTTGAGGTAGAAAGTGCTAAACTTTGAGCTATTTGAGCCGGGAGGGAAGCGATAATACCGGCCAAGATAATAATAGATGTTCCATTACCGATTCCGATTTCTGTTACTAGTTCACCAAGCCACATCAATAGGACTGTACCAGCTGTTACGGTTAACATAATTGGTAGAATAACCATTGGATCGCCAAGATTCTCAATAATTGGCAATTGTGATTGTGAGTTTAATAAAACAATCATTCCATATGACTGAAGGAATGCTAAAGGAAGTGTTAACCAACGTGTGTAACTGTTAAGTGTACGACGTCCTTGGTCACCTTCTTTAGAAAGACTTTCAAATTTAGGAACGATAACAGTAAGTAACTGAATGATAATTGAGGCATTAATATAAGGAGAAAGCCCCATTAAGATGATTGAAAAGTTTTCGGCACTACCACCGGTTAAAACACTAAATAAACTGAGGAATTGATTGGCTTCAAAAATTTTCTGAAGATTAACCAAATTCACTCCAGGTAGAGAGATTTGGGTCAGAATACGATAAAAAACAAGAACTCCAACGGTAAACAGGATTTTCTTACGTAGGTCTTTTGAGTTCCAAATCTGTTTAATGAAATTCATTTGTTTTGGTTAGTAGTTGATTTATTTGCCCATTTTTGTGAGTTTTTTGTCTCTTTTGCGTACTTTTTCTACTACTGGAGGTAAAATTAGTTGCCCGCCAATTGCTTCAATAGCGGCGATAGCTGAAGCTGAGGCTGCTGTTACGGTGATGGTTAGCTTCTTACTAATTGTACCTTTACCTAACAGTTTGATTGGACGTTTGAGAGATGTAATTAATCCTTTAGCTTTTAATTCAATTTTAGTAACTGCTTCACCATTGTCAAAATTTGCTTCTAAATCAGAAAGATTGATTGGTTGGTGAGTTTTTTGTTCTACATGAGGATGTCTAAAACCAGGTAGTTTAGGCATAAGACGGATAAGGGGAGTTTGACCACCTTCAAATCCGGGTCGACGTTTACCACCACTACGGGCACTTTGACCTTTGACACCACGTCCACAGTATGTGCCTTTTCCGGCAGCATTACCACGACCAACACGTGTGCGTTTTTTGGTCTGAGATTCAGCCGGCTTAATTGTATGTTGTTGCATGATTGAAAAATATTAGTTCTTAGAATTATTTACCAGCCGCTTCAGCGGCCTTTTCTTCTTTCTTGTCTTCTGCCTTTGCAGCTGTTGTGGCAGCTGGAGTCACTTGCTTACTAGCTGCCAGCTTCTTCATTCTGTCATTTGGATATAATGCCTTGAGAGCCTCTATTGTTGCTTTAGCATTATTGACACGATTTGATGACCCTAGGGATTTACTTAGAATATTTTTAATACCGGCAAGTTCCAATACTTTACGAACAGATCCACCGGCAATAATACCAGTACCTGGTCCAGCAGGGATAATTAAAATCTTTGAACTCTTGAATTTAATATTGATGTCATGTGGTATTGTTTCGCCATCGAGAGGGACTGTAATCATGTTACGTTTGGCTTTTGAAACAGCTTTTTGGATGGCTCCTGTTACTTCAGTTGATTTACCAAGACCCAATCCAACATCACCTTTACGATTTCCAATTACAACAGTTGCACGGAAACGAAGACGACGACCACCTTTTACTACACGAGTAACACGATCGATTTGAATTACCGTTTCTTCAAACTCTTTTGCTTTAGTTGCACGATTTTTTCCTTTTGAGTGGGGATTAGCCATAAGTACTGTTTAGTTATTAGAGGTAGTAATTAGAATTGAAGTCCGTTTTCACGAGCAGCATCTGCCAAGGCTTTAACTTTACCGTGATAGTTGTACCCATTTCGATCGAAAACACAAGTTGTGATTTTCTTTTCTAGAGCCTTTTTAGCAACTTCGGTGCCGACAACTTTAGCAGCTTCGACATTGTTTTCTTTTGCTTTCATATTTGACGCAGAAACGAGAGTAACACCTTTGTCGTCATCAATTAACTGTACAGATAGATTGCGATTAGAACGATAAACAACTAGACGTGGACGTACTGCTGTTCCATGTATCCGACTACGAATTCTACGTTTTCGATTTATCCGTTTTTGAGCTTTAATTGCAGTCATGCTATTTAGTAGTTAGTTGATAGTTTTGCTCTATGAGCTTGAAGTTTTACCAGCTTTACGACGTACATATTCGCCGACGTAACGGATACCTTTACCTTTGTAAGGTTCCGGTTTTCGATATTCTCTGATTTCCGCTGCTACTTGTCCAACTTTTTGTTTGTCGATGCCGGTAACGGTTAGAATACTTTGTTTGTCTTTATCTTGAGTTACTTCGATTCCTTCGGGGATACTGTACACAACTGGATGTGAATAACCAAGGCTCAATGATAATTTTTTGCCTTGTAGAGCGGCACGATAACCTACTCCAACTAGTTCCAATTGTTTTTCAAACCCTTTACTAACGCCTACTACCATATTATCAACTAAACTTCGGCTTAGACCATGTAGAGAACGAGCTTCTGTTGATTCATCAACACGAACCAATACTAGAGCATTATCAATCTGTTCGATTGAAATACTTTCAGGAAGGTTATGACTAAGTTCACCTTTTGGTCCTTTAATACTTACGTTTGTTCCTGTGATTTCAACTGTTACACCGCTTGGTAATTCAATTGGTAATTTCCCAATTCTTGACATGATAATGAGGTAAATTAGTTATTAATATACTTGGCAGATTACTTCTCCACCTAGATTTTGCTTTTTAGCTTCTTTGCCTGTCATTACTCCTTTTGAGGTAGAAATGATGTTAATCCCGATACCGGATTTAACCATTTTGATTTCGGAAGCTTGTTTGTAGATACGTTGACCTGGAGTACTAACACGTTTTAGGACTGTATTTCGTTTTGCAGCGTCTAATAGTACCTTGATGTTTTTCTTGTTGTTGTCGCCTGGAATGATTTCGTAATCCATTACATAGCCGTTTTCTTTGAGAACCTTTAGGATTGATTCCTTTTCGTTAGAGTGGGGAACCATAGTAGCATCTTGACGCGCATGTTGTGCGTTTCGGATTCTAGTTAATAGATCTGCGATTGTATCAGTATACATGTGATATTGAAGTTAATTTCTACCAAGAAGATTTCTTTACACCCATAATTTCTCCTTTACGGGCACGTTGACGGAAGCAGATGCGACACATTTGGAATCGACGCATGTAACCACGAGTACGACCGCATAATTGACAGACATTGAAGACACTTGTGGATTTTTCAAGTTTTTTACCAGCAGCAAATGCACTTAGTTGTTTCCGTTGTAATTTTCGCGCTCTGGCGATCATCGATGTCTTAGCCATAAATAAGGTAGTAGTTATTGAGTAGTTAATTTTCGGAAAGGGAATTTGAAAAGTTTCATTAGCTCATGTGCATCTGCGTCGTTAGTTGCAGTTGTATGAATTGTAATTTGAACGCCGTGAATTCTCGTACTGTCTACTTGTAGCACTTCCGGGAAAACTGTGTGCTCCTTGATTCCGATCGAAAGATTACCATTTCCATCAAAACTCTTTTCAGAGAAGCCACGGAAATCGCGAATACGAGGGAAGACTACGTTTATCAGTTTGTTTAGGAAGTTGTACATTTTTTCACCACGTAATGTAACTTTAATACCTACAGGCATTCCAATACGAAGTTTGAAGTTTGAGATCGCTTTACGAGATTTATTAAGGATTGGTTTTTGACCGGCAATAGCTGTCATATTTTCAACAATTTCAGCTACCATTTTTTTGTCTTCTTTAAATCGACCAATTCCGACGTTTAGTACCACTTTTGTAACTTGAGGTACAGCGGCAACTGTGCTTTTGTTAAGCTTTTTTTGTAATTCAGGGAGAATTTCCTTTTTAAACCGTTGATGTAATGCGATTGCTTCTGCCATTGGGCTTTAGTTAAGTGGGATGTATATTAGCGTTATTTTAGTTCTTGTCCAGATTTTTTTGCAATTCTGATCTTTTTACCGTTTTCTAGCTTCTGGTAGCCGATACGAGTAGGCTTGCTTGTTTTGGGGTCGATGATGCTGACGTTGGAAACATGAATTGATGCTTCGAATTCCACGATTTGACCTGGTTGGTTAGGGCCACGACGTACATGTCGTTTGCGTACGTTTACCTTTTCAACCACGATACGATCAGCTGTCTTAATAACTCGCATAACTTTACCTTGCTTACCTTTGTTAGCTCCACTGATTACGATGACTTGATCTCCGGTTTTAATTTTCATGATAATTGTTTGATTAAAGTACTTCTGGTGCCAGACTGATAATTTTTTGAAATTTACCACTTTCTTCACGTAGTTCACGAGCTACAGGTCCAAATACACGAGTTGCTTTTGGTTGATTGTCTTTATTTACAATTACAACTGCGTTTTCATCGAAACGGATGTAAGAACCATCTTTACGAGAAATTTCTTTAGTAGTACGCACAACCACGGCCTTTTCTACTGCTTTCTTTTTAACAGTACCACCTGGAGTTGCTTGTTTAACTGATACGACGATAATATCGCCAATTCTGGCATATCTTTTCTTAGAACCACCTAATACTTTAATACATTGTACGACCTTGGCTCCAGAGTTGTCCGCTACTTTTAGTAATGTTTGTGTTTGAATCATGGCAATTAGTTACAGTTAACGTTATTTTTGAGGAGGTATAACAGTCCATCTTTTAGTCTTACTTAGTGGGCGGCACTCGTAGATTGTTACTGCATCACCAATTTGGAATTTACCTTCAGGATCATGAGCATAGAACTTATTTTGTTCAGTATACGCTTTTTTATATAGAGGGTGCAGCTTTGAATAACTAACTCCAACTACGATTGTTTTTTCCATTTTATTCGAGATGACTACACCAGTTTTTGAACGCATAAGTGCTCAGGGTTATGTTATTTATGATTATGCCGCTTCTTTTTGGATACGGCGTGCAGATTGTTCGGTCTTAAGTCGTGCTCTGCGTTTCTTGAGGTTGTGATAATTTTTTAAATCATTTGATTGATTGGATCGAATTGAGATACCTAATTCGTATAGTTCTGATTCGGTTTTGATGATTTCTTTGCCTAGTTCGCTATCGGAGAAGGCTTTTACGTCATTTTCTGATTTAGACATAGTGTGTATTAATTAATGGCATCACGGTCAACTACTTTGCATTTGATTGGTAATTTGTAGATTGCTAGCTTAAGGGCAGCTCTTGCAATTGTTTCTTCAACACCATCCATTTCAAACAAAATGCGACCTGGTTTAATATCAATTGCGTAATGATCTAGAGCACCTTTACCACTACCCATTGGTACTTCTGCACCTTTACGTGTGATTGGCTTTTGTGGGAATATACGGATCCAAACTTTGCCACCACGTTTGATTGCACGAGCGATAGCACGACGTGCAGACTCGATTTGACGAGAAGTAATTTCCGCTTGCCCCATTGCTTTAATTCCGAAACGTCCGAAGGCAATAGTATTGCCGTTTTTAGACATACCAGCGCGTTTTCCTCTTAAGCGATGAGTCTTTCTATGTTTTAGTTTTTTAGGTAGTAACATGATTTTGGAGCAAAAAGTGTAATGATTATATAGAGAAAGTTAGTTTTGGCAATATTATTATTTGGAAGTTTCTTTTTTGGCTGAACGATCGAAAACTTCACCGTGATAAACCCAAACTTTAATGCCGATTGCACCGTATGTGGTTTGCGCTCTAACATTTTTGTAATCGATATCGGCACGTAATGTATGTAGAGGGATTTTGCCACGAGTAAAGAATTCACTTCGTGCAATTTCTACGCCGTTAAGACGACCACCCAAACTAATTTTGATACCTTTGGCACCTTGCTCCATTGCTTTTTCAATGGCAGCTTTACAGGCACGTCGGTAAGAGATACGACGTTCTAGTTGTTTAGCGATACTGTCTGCAACAATTGCTGCATCGATAGCGGGTTTTCTAATTTCGATTACTTCGATACTAAAGTTTAAGTTGAATTTACTGTGTAGTTTTTCTTTAAGTTCTTCGATTTTAGCTCCTTGTTGACCAATGATTAAGCCTGGTTTAGCGGTATGGATCTTAAGGTCAACGATGTTGTTGTTTTGAGCAAGTTCAACGTATGAGACTCCTAACCCGTTAAATTGGGTATCTAGATATTCGCGGATTCTAAGTTCTTGATGTAATAAGCTGGCGTAATTACGTTTTGTTCCGAACCAACTAGAGTTCCATCCTCTATTAATTCCGATACGCATTCCAACTGGATGTACTTTCTGGCCCATAGTAAAGTTTAGAGGTTAATTATTGAGTAACAGCAGCCTTCTCGGCTGTCTTTTTGGCTGCCTTTTTGACTACTGTTTGTGCCTTTAGGAAAAAAGTTACATGAGAGTTTACTTTTTTAATAGGATTAGAGCGACCACGAGAGGCAGGCATTGCGCGAGTGTAAGTTGAACCTTTGGTTACCTTGATTTCATCAATAATAAGTTCGTCGCGTTTTTGGTCAAAGTTATTAACAGCGTTAGCGATTGCAGATTCCAATAGCTTTAAAAGAATTCCTGCGGCTTTTTTGTTTGTAAATTTAAGAAGTTGAGCTGCTTTGTTAACATCTGCTCGGCGAATAAGTCCTGCAACTAGGTTCATTTTTTTTGGTGATATGCGAGCGTTACTAAGTCGTGCTTTCATTTCTATAAATTAGTTAATTAGAATTATTATTTGGCCATTTTTCCACCATGGCCTTTAAACTTGCGAGTAGGGGAGAATTCTCCGAGTTTATGTCCAACCATGTTTTCAGATACGAATACCGGAATATGTTGTTGGCCATTGTGAACTGCGAATGTGAAACCTACAAATTCTGGAGCGATATCTGAGCGGCGTGCCCAAGTTTTAATGATACGTTTTTCCCCAATAGTAACCATTGCGATGATTTTCTTCATTAGTTTTGGATCTACATAGGGACCTTTTTTTGAGCTGCGTGCCATAGTTGTTTAGTTAAGTGCTAATGCTTTTTAGCGGTTTATTAATCAAATTTCAAGTTTATTTATTTCTTTCGACGTTTAACGATCCATTTATTTGTTTCTTTTCTTCTTCTGGTTTTGTGCCCCAACGCTGGTGCACCCCATGGAGTTTTTGGATGGATAAGACCAATTGGACTTCCACCTTCACCACCACCATGCGGATGGTCAATTGGATTCATGGCTTTACCACGGACTTGCGGACGTCGTCCCATCCAGCGCATACGACCAGCTTTACCAATTACGAGGTTGCTGTGTTCGGCATTACTTACTTCACCGATTGTTGCGTATGAATCTTTTTGAAATAATCGTATTTCACTAGAAGTCATTTGAACTTGTGCGTATGGACCTTCGAGTGAAACTAATTTAGCTGATGCGCCGGCAGAGCGAACGATTTGTCCACCTTTACCAGGAATTAGTTCGATATTATAGATACTATATCCGACAGGGATATTTCGTAGCTGGTATCGTGACCCTTTCTTAATCTTACCCATTTTGGCGGTAATGACTTGGTCGTCTAGTTGAATGCCTTCTGGTGCAATGTGATAACGTTTGTCACCATCAACATAAGTTACTAACATAATGTATGCTGTTCGATTTGGATCGTATTCAATAGCCGTAACCTTTCCTGGGATGTTTAGTTTAGCAGTTCGGTCGAAATCGATTACTCGGTAACGACGTTTGTGTCCACCACCACGGTGACGAACAGTTAGTCGACCTGTATTGTTACGGCCGGCGTTGCTTTTTTTAGAAACAGTTTTACCAGTTGGTTTACTCGTTGTTAATTGCTCAAAGGAAGCAACAGACATTTGACGTCTTCCTGGAGTAGTCGGTTTGAATTTCTTAAGAGCCATAGTAGTTATGATTAGCAGTTATAATTATTTCTTAGCTTTCGTTTTGAATAGATCAATGTTGGAATTGGCAGGGAAGGTAACAATTGCACGTTTGTGTGCCTTACGCTTGTTAATTACTTGACGACCAGCCGTACGATGTTTGGCAGGAAGCTTTTGCATGTTAACTTTTGTTGGTACAACACCGTAGATTTCGATCAATTGTTGAGAGATGGCTACCTTAGTAGCATCGTTGCGAACCAGGAATGTAAACTTGTTGGCTTCGCCTTGGCTTACAGACTTTTCTGTAACTACCGGTTTGATAATGTAATTAGTTTGCATTGCTTACTGGTTTAAGAAGATAGAGTCGATTTCTAATAGGGAATCTTTGAGGAAAATGATTGTTCTGTACTTAAGTAGGTCGGCAATGTTTAAGTATTGAGTCAAAATTGTTTTTACTTCTGGTAGATTGCCGCTAACTCGGTTAATCAAATCTTTAGTTTGGCGATCGGTAACCACAAGGGCGTTTCTTGTCATTGGTAACAAAGACAATGTTGTGGCGAAATTCTTTGTCTTTTCGTCTTTGTCTACGTATTTATCGAGAACAATAATAGCATTGGCTGCAGCTTTTGAAGATAAAGCACTGAATAGAGCTTTACGACGTTGCTTTTTTGGCATTTGCTTAGTGTAGTTACGGTCAGTTGTTGGACCGAAAACAACACCACCACCTACGTAATGAGGTGCTCTAATTGAACCTTGACGAGCGCGACCTGTACCTTTTTGACGGTAAGGCTTGCGTCCACCACCACGAACATCACTGCGGCCTTTAACTTGAGCAGTAGCTATTCGAGCATTGGCATGTTGTCGAACTAAAGCTTGATGAACCAACTCTTCATTTGGAACAATTCCAAAGATTTGTTCATTCAAAGTTAACTTTTCAACTTCTTTACCTTTTTGGTCGTATACTATTACTTGCATGTTATTCGATTGTTAATTTAACGATAGTACTGATAGATCCTGGAATAGGACCTTTAACAGCAACTAGGTTTTTGGCTGCATCGACTAATACAACCGGAATATTTTTTAGTGTGGTTCGATCGCTACCCATACGTCCAGCCATTTTTTTACCTTTAATTACACGCCCCGGCATTGCACAGGCACCAATGGAACCTGGTTGACGGTGATGACGTGAACCATGACTTTCTGGACCGCGTGAGAAGTTGTGTCGTTTGATTACACCCTGAAAACCTTTACCTTTTGATGTAGACATGATTGTAACGGTCTTAATGTCGCTAAGAACGTTTACATCGATATTGTTTTCTTTTTCGTATCCTTCAGTATTTTCACATTTGAATTCGCCTAAATGACGGAATCGTCTGTTTTTGGTTGGATTTTTTAGAGCATAGCAACCAAGGACGATTGCGTTGTAACCATCTTTCTCTTCTGTCTTAACTTGAGTGATGATGTTTGGCGCACATTCGATAATTGTAACGGGAATCATTGTTCCGTCTTCGTTGACTACTCGAGTCATACCGATCTTTTTTCCAAGTATACCTGGCATAGTGTAGCAGAGGTTAATTTATGGTTACAGATCTTTAGTTTCCTAATTATTAGGAGCCCGTAACGTGCGAGTAACTTTACTAATTTTGATTAGCCGCCAAATGGTAATGGCGAGGTTACTCAAAGTCAAGTTATTTTTTAGAAGTTTTCTTTTCTTTTACGTCTGGGGTGTTAAGCATTTTGATTTCGATGTTCACGCCGGTCGGTAAATTGAGGTTGGTAAGCGAATCAATTGTATGTGGAGCGATCTCTTTGATGTCGATTAGTCGGTTGTGAGTTCGGATTTCATATTGGTCGCGTGAAGTTT
>PFRW01000016.1 GCA_002788755.1 Candidatus Peregrinibacteria bacterium CG_4_9_14_0_2_um_filter_41_14 | reverse complement strand
ACACCCTAAGACACAGCTTTGCCACCCACCTCCTTAACAACGGCGCCGACCTACGGGCGGTGCAGGAAATGTTGGGGCACAGCTCGATTACGACTACCCAGATTTATACGCATGTTAGTAATAAGCGGCTTAAGCGGATTCATCAGCATTATCTTAATGACTAAAAAGTCAGCTGATTGACTACCACCCCTCCGATAATTGACATATGTAACAATAGATATGATTGGAGCTCACGTGGTGCAGTCGGATCATCTATAACCGCATTAAGGTGTGAGTCACTTAATGGATTGGCCATTAGTGCAATTAAGGCCTTGCTTAATTTAGGAGTACCGGTGATAAAAACTGTATATTTAGGAAAAAACTCTGCCCTTAAAAGTGTTAATGCTTGCTCTTCGGTTAAAGCGTTGATGGCGTTGGGTGTTTTCTTTTTTTCTTCTGCGATCATTTGGCGTAATACCTCCTGACTCTGATCCGGATTCAATATGTCAACCTGTTCTTGTAAAGCTTTTAGGGTGGGATTCTCACATAATTTTGTTGCTAATTCTATGAATTTCGGATCTGGTTTTGCAGGTACGTCTACGAACTTTATAGATCCGCTAGCACCCTCTTGTATCTCTAGGTCTGTGGGAAATGGTATCGATGGGCATGGCTCTGTCGTGTCTGCTGTTGCTTTTAATGTTGCCTCCACCCGAGCCGAAATAGCCCTCCGCGCTTCTGCTGCTTCCGGAGTTGGTGACTGATCAGATTCACACCCACCACTACTGGCAAGAGCTATGAGGGCAGCGGTAAGTACTGTAAGGTGCGGTGGAGTAGGATATTGTTTTCTTTCCATAATCGTATTATTATAAATTTGTGTATTAGGTTACCAATCAAACCTATGTACGTCAATATTTCTGTAACCTTACATTATGTTAATTTTATTCCACAAAGAAGAATGTCCTTACTGTGCCAAAGTTCGCACATTTATGTCGGACAGTAGCGTGAGCTATGTATCGTTAGTTTGTCCAAACGGCTCTAAGTCACGGGCTATTTTGGAAAAACTGGGTGGCAAACAGCAGGTTCCCTTTTTGGTGGATACCGATGCCGGCGAAATGATGTATGAATCCGATGATATTATTGAATATGTTAAAGCGAATCACACTCGCTAGTTTAGTGGGTGTTTGTTTGATTTTTATTGGCTGTGCCGGGCAACAACCGCAAACTGTTACAAAACGGGTGCGCCCGGCAACCAGCAGCTATCGCCAGTATAATGAAAATACACTGGTAAGCTTTATGTACCCGCCGGAATGGGAGGTTAAAGCTGAAGGAGATAATATTTTATTGATCGATCTAAAAGATAAAACAAATAGCGCCGACCCTGTTCAGATTAAACTGAAGATTTGGCCGGCGCTAAGTGATGTAGATCTGGATCAATTTAAGCAGGTGGTGACACCTGTAGATGAGTATTTGGGAGAGAATAGATGGCAGGTTTTTCGTGATTTTCCCGGAGTTTACACTCTGGATCTTTGGTTCTTGCCTTATAAGGGGGCAATGCTGGAAGTGGACAGTATTTCGACTACCGATGCCAACTATGCCCCCCAAACTCAAACAATTATCAGATCAATTACTACAAAGTAAAGTGAGATTCCATAGCAAACAACATACGAGCAATGTCTTCACGAGTCATTGGTTCTGTTGGATTGAATTTGCCGTTAGCTAGGTTTAAATAGTTGTTTTTAACTAGGTAACAAGCGGATGTTTCCCAATATGTGTCGGCAGCAATGTCTGAAGCATAATCGGCATCACAGGCACCGTCTAAGTTAATACCTAGAGCACGTGTAACCATCACAGCAAATTCGGCACGGATTACCGTATTACTCGGTCCAAAAGTGCCGTTTGGATAACCGGTAATCACACCGTTGTCTTTGCTGGCTTTAAGGTACTTCATATACCATGAGCCTGCGATTGTATCGCTAAAGCCACCATTACCGGTGTTTGTGTATGCACTGAGGTTTACTTTTTTGGCAACATTAAGAATTTTGGCTGCTTCAGCACGTAATACACCATCACTGCCACGGAAGTTGCCGTTACCGTCGCCGGTAAAAGTGCCTAAATCATAGTTAAAGTGAATTGCGTCACAATATTGGTATGTTTCCGGTAGGTCGTTGTGAACACAAGTTGGATCACCCGGTAATACTATCGATCTATTATAGGTGATTGTATAATTTGCCTTAACTAGTTCGGTGGCATCTTGTTCGGCAATTCTAACTTCTATTGTATTGGCACCTTCGGCTAAATTAAGGTCATGTGTAAAGCTGTCGTTACCTTGTGCAGTCATTGTAATCCATGTTGGAACAATGGCGGAAGTAACACGAAATTGAACTAATTTTGAAATAGGATTATCGTATTCTGCTGTTGCTTTTACAGCTAATAGATAGGTAGCCACGCTTGATGTCGTGGCGGAAGTCAATTCCAAAGTATAAGTATCCAACGGTAGAGTTACACTTTGATGATAAGTAATCGTATAGTTTGCCTTAAATAATTCAGTCCCATTATTGTCAGCAATACGAACTTCTATTGTATTGGCACCTTCGGCTAAATTAAGGTCATGTGTAAAGCTGTCGTTACCTTGTGCGGTCATTGTAATCCATGTTGGAACAATGGCGGAAGTAACACGAAATTGAACTAATTTATCTGCAAGATTAGCGGCGGTTGCTGTTACGGTTAATGGGTATGTACTAAGCGTGGAGGAAGTAGCGGAAGTTAATGCTAATTCGTATGGGATGTAATTAACGGTCATAGTATCTTCGCTAGCTACGGTACCATTAGCGTATAGGGTACGAACCGCAAGATGATTAACGCCGTCGTTTAAACTGCTTGTTGTAGCTGTGTAGTTGGCTCCATCTTTTGCCATATCAATCCAAAGAGCCAATAAACCGGCTGAACGGTATTGCACTTTGCCTAAAAAAGGTACTGAATCCACATCAACTAAAAATGTATAAGGACTCATAGAAGTAGTAGCATCAGAAACCAAATGGAAATTGGCTGTATAAGCTACAGTATAATCACTTTGAACCAAAGTAGAGGCAGCAACATCGGCAATACGAACGGTATAAAGATTGTCGCCTTCGGCCAAAGTTAAATCACTGGCCAAATAATGGTCAGTTTGTCCGGAATCTTGAGTCATAGCTGCCCATGAACCGGTTTGTGTGCGATATTGAACCGCCCCATCGGCAGGGACGCCAACGGCTTGTACCTCTAAAGTGTAGATGGATTGTGTCACCGCTGTAGCGGAAACTAAGTTAAGAGTTGAAAAAGCTAGACCGGTTAGAGGCAGCACGCCAGCTAACATGAGGGCCGTTAAGCCACTGGCAACTACCTTAAGTAATTTTTTGGACATGTTGATATGTTTAAATAATATTTTATGCGTTAACATATACGCATAAGTATTACTTATGTTACAGAAAAGTGGTGCTCCGAGCAAACTACAAATCGTACCCTACCCCAAATTCGGAGACGGTTACGCCGGTGTAGTCCAATTCTTCCAAGATTTCCTTAAAGGTTAGGCCTTGGCCTTCTTCACCATGCACAAGGAAAATTTGTTTTGGCTTAGGATCAAAATAGCTCAAATGATTAATGAGGTCACTGCGATCGGCGTGGCCAGAGAAAGCGTCCATAATTTCCACTTGGGCATTGTTTTTGTAGCTTTTACCAAGAATTTTCACAACCTTTTGACCTTCGATAATTTGGCGACCGAGTGTGTAAGCTGCTTGATAACCCACTACCATAATGGTGTTGGCCGGATTTTCGATATTATTTTTAAGGTGATGTAAAACACGTCCATGCTCCATCATGCCGGATGCAGAAATAATGATGGCCGGCTGTTTCAGGTTATTTAGATTTTTGGAATCTTGAACGTCGGTAATGTATTTAAGACGATCAAAGCCGAAGGGGTTATCATTTTGTTTGATAAATTCTTCGTAGATTTCTTTATCATAGCATTCCGGATGGGATTTAAAAACGGTGGTGACATTACAGGCAAGTGGACTGTCGACAAAAATTGGGATCTCGGGGATGCGTTTTTGATTCATCAATAAATGTAGGTGGTAAACAACTTCCTGCGTGCGCTCTAGGGCAAAAGCAGGAATGATGACTTTACCGCCACGATTGACCGTTTCGTTAATAACGCGCTCAAAATGGTCATCTACGTCAACAATGTATTTATGAAAACGATTACCGTAGGTACATTCGGAAATAATAAAATCGGCTTCGCGAATTAGTTCCGGATCACGTAAAATTGGAAGGCCTTTGCGACCTAAATCGCCGGTAAAGTATAAGGTTTTGCGCTTGTTATCGTCATCGTGATCATCAATTTCCAAATAGATTTGGGCTGATCCCAAAATATGGCCGGCATCGTAGTAGGTTAGCCAAACGCCTGGAGTAACCTCATGGCGCACGTGGTAGCCAATTGTGGCAAAATTATTAATTGTTTTAGTCACATCCTCCATGTTGTATAAAGGTTCGATAAATTCACGTTTGCGTTCGGTTAAATATTCGGCTTCACGCTCTTGAATGTAGGCGCTATCAGCTAACATATAGCTGGAAAGGTCACGGGTTGCATGTGTAGAAATAATTTCATTGGCGTATCCATTTTTCACATAAGTTGGTAAGCTACCGGTGTGATCCATGTGTGCATGCGAAACAATAATATGATCGATACCGGCCGGATCAATAGGTAGGTTGTGATTTTTTTCGGCAGCTTCTTTACGTCGTCCTTGAAACATTCCACAATCTAATAAGATTTTTTTGCCGTTAACTTCCAGTAAATGTTTAGACCCGGTTACTTCACGTGTTGCGCCATAAGAAGTTAATTTCATGTTTATTGGTTAGAAATATTTAAGGTTTCTACTAAAGAGTTTACATCAATGTTGAAGCCCAAAGGGTAATTTGCAATTTTGCTACCGGCGTTTTGCAGTATAGCTAATTGTTGAGCCGGTGTTGCTTCCGGGTTGTAATGTTTTACTGTTGCTAAAAAGGCTGACACGGCGGCGGCCGCTTGGGACGTTCCTTCCTTTACAACTAATAGGTTGCCGTTAGTGCTATAACTTAGCATTAAGCCTTTGTAACTAACATCGACTTCGGGACCGTAATTTGAATAATAGGTTTTGTCGCCATTGTTTGTGACGGCACCAACACCAACTACCGAGTGGTAGGCTGCCGGATTTAACACAAAGGGCTGATTGTAATTGCCTGCGGAAGCCACAACGGTAATACCTTGTTCTTCAGCATTTGCTAGAATTTTTTTGAGAATTAAACTGTCTTGTGTTGAACCAATACTTAAATTGATCACGTCGACATGCTGGTTAATTGCGTAATTTAGGGCGGCGATTAGGCGATCCAAGGTCACGCTATTGCCGGCATCTAATGCTTGTAAAGGCATTAGATTGGCGTTGGAAAGGGACATTACAATACCGGCCAAATGGGTACCATGGCCGTTTAGATCATCAACTTTGCCGGTTTGGGTTAGGAAGTTCCAGCCGTATTGGTCATCAATGTAACCATTGTTATCATCGTCGATACCGGGTTTGCCGTCTTGTTCGGTTTTATTAATGGCTAGGCGGTTCATGTAGCTTTCGGTGGGGCCAAAACCGGAGTCAATGACGGCGACGGTGGTTGTGGCCGGCACTTGTTCAATTAAGGTGGCGTAATCAGAAGGAAGAGCAAGATACTCTTGTACTCCACTTAAACTATTTGCCTGAAAAGTATAATTCTCTTCTATAACTACGTCCTTATTTTGTAGTTTATGGAGAAAGTTGGACTTAGGATCAACAGTGACTTTAACAATGGCACCGGAATCTAGGCGCTCAAGGACATACTCGTCGCCACCATTAAACTTTTTGTGAGTTGGTGAACTTGTTAGGTTAGCTAAACCGTAAATGTTGTTATTCTGCCAAAATGCTCGTGTTGAAATAATTGGCTCCATCTGAATTTCGCCATTGGCATACGCATTCGCAAAAATGCGATCCAACTCTTTAGTTTGCGCCGAATGGCTGAGCGAATTTTGAGAAATAACACTAGCAACAAGACCAAAAACAAATACAGAAAGCAAAATCTTAGAAAATTTCTTGGGAATATGCATATATCGTTTAATAAATCTTTTAATAATAGCATAAAATGGCTCCCAAAGCAACCTTAACAACTTACAAAAAAAAGGCCGAGCTAAGTTAATAGCCCGGCTAAATACTTAAGAAATCTATTAACGAGTGACTGCAATGGCCTCACCCAGTTCGGCTGTAGGGGCGGCAACAGTAATGCGGTCGTCGGCAGTTTTTATAACTGTGTAACCTGTATTGTAGTCTGTACAGTCTGTATAAGTGGCTGCGGCATCCGTTGGATCAACAGGAAGGGCAGCAATATAAGTTGGCACAAGATCTGAACAAATATCGATTAGACCCACGCCACTACCCATGTCTGTTGCTACTGCAGTAATTGAAGCAGGCAACGCACCACGGTTGTCAATTGCGTACTGGTGGATACCATTTAAAATGGCCGTAACATCAGAACGTCTTTGTGTATTATTGGCCTGAGAGACTTGACGTCCAGGATTAACCGCAATCAAAACAATTCCCGCAAGAATCGCAATAATTACAATTACTAACAAAACTTCGATAAGGGTAAACCCTTTAGTACGATTTTTCATTTTTTGTTTAATAAATAGTAACGAGAATTACTGTATCACTAGTTTTGAAGCCTTTACAAGGGCGTTGTATTTTTGAAAATTAAGTTGAGGCAAAACTAATTCAATTTGTTCGACGCTATCAATTTCAAATGACGAGCCATATCGCTTACCGGTAAACCAAATACTGAATATTGTCGTCTCGATAAGAAGGACTAAGATTAAGACTAAAATGATAATAGGGTAGTTGGGATGTTCTGTTGCCTGATACATGGTTTATTGTTGGGTAAAGATGTCGAAAATAATTTGATGCGAAGCCAGTTGATCAAATGCCAATCCTTCTTCAGTCACTGAGTTAATACTTTGGATCTCTGTATAAACCGGTAAATTGTTAAGCATTTCCAAATATGCCAAAAGCTGCTTGTTGCTACCGTCAAATTTGGCTAAATAACGGATATAATCCAAATCATCCTGCTGTGGAATGTTGGTAATCTTAGCATCAATCCTTAGTTTTTTGCTGTTAATATCTATATTTTCGAGAATATCAATAATTTTGGTGGTTGCGGGAAGAAGTTGTTGCAAATTACTATTTAGGCGAGTGTATTCTTGTTGATACAACTCTAATACGCCCTCAAAATTTAATTGAATATTACCACGAGAATTCAACAAAGCTCTTTTATCTCTCATTTGGTCTGTAACTTTGCCAAATGACCATAGACTTATAACAGTAAAGATTACAGAAATTGCGGCTAAATATAGGGCAATTCTGATAATAAAGTGGTTCTGTAAAAGTTGTTTTACACTCATGGTTTTGGTTTAACGAGCTTAAGAATAATTTCAAACAGAATATCTTCACTGTTGTTAAAGTTGGATAACGGTGAGTCTAGTTGTTCCGGTTGGGCCAGGTCTTTTAATTCGGTTTGATAATCGAGGAGATTTTGCCGATTTTTGGCAATACCGGTAATTTTAATAACATCGGTAGTACGGTCGTAGCCCAGTGTGTTGATTGCAATACCTTCAAATGGCGCTAGGGCAATTTCCGTAAAGGATTTGGGAATGGCATCGATTTGATTTGCGAGAAGATAGAGTTGGTCGATGGAAGCATTAAAGTTGGTGATGTCTTTGCGAATAACGTCATAGCGCTTACCGTAAATCAATTTTTCAAAATTATTTGTCTCTTTTTGAAGATTGTATAATTCCAAATATTTGGTTGAAAGTGAGTATGCGTTAAAAAAGATTAAGGCAATACTAACCGTAATAATCAAAATACTAACTCGATAAAAGTTACTAAATAATAAGAGTGTCTTCGCCTTTTTGCGTAGTTCAAAAGGTAGCAAATTTAATGTCTTTAACGAAAGCATTTTACTGATAAAGTTGTGACCGGCTGCAATAACCAAGCCAAAGTCAGTAATATTTTTGTTAATTTCCACTACGACTTTCTTATTGTTCTGAAAATACTTATTTAATTTAATAGGTTTCCAGAGGACTTCCAATTTTATATTAATATTTAAACGTTTGCTTAAATACTCAATAAAACCGGGAACCCGCACGGCAAAACCCCAATAATAAACCCCTGTAAGACCTTGGGAATGACACATTTCTGTACAAATCGGTTCAAATGCCGCTCGGTATTCTTCAAAATGTTTTTCGTAGTTGATTGGTTTAAGTACATCGGTGTTATGTGTACTTAACAAATCGTTAAGAGTGGCAACATCAATACCATTAATTTTTGCCCACTCTTCCAATAGTCCATGGAGACCAATTTCGGCGGTCTTGGTTTGAATTAAAATGTTATCCTGAAATAAGTGAAAATAAGTTTTATAGTGATTAAACTCGATGATCAGCGTGTTATTATTTTTAGCTAAGTTGTGTTCTGATTGTAAAATCGATTTATAGACTTCGGCAAAATTGGTGAGGATGATAATTTCCTTATCTAAATTGTGAAACAGTTGAATATAATTATCGGCAGTAGTTTTAGGGATAGCTAGGAATTGAACCTTTTGTTTGCCACTTGTGTAGCTTTGGACACTGTGGTCCCAATAAATATCGTTACTGCTAAATGGAATTGCGTTTTCGGCTTCCAGGGGGATTACATTTATTAACTCTTTATCCGACAAATGTGAAGTAAACTCGAACACATGCTCAAAAGTAAGTTGATCGTTCACAGACAAGATCACATTGCCCGCCTCAAATGTTTGCGGATAACTATGGCTTAACAAACTGCCCATAAACTGCTGCAGGGCGTCTAATTGTTGAATTTCACCATTAATGATTAAGCCAGGTGGCAACTCTTGATCGACGTAACCTTCCAATGTCAACTTGCCTAATTTAAAACTAAATTCAATAGCCGTGATGGAATAATCACGGATGATCATGCTAATAAATTTATTGTTGCGGCTTGCCATTTTAATTGAAAGTTTTAGATTGCAACGTAAGTCGTGTAATTTCGGAGGTTTGGACTAGCTCTATAACCGCTTCCAGATTGGCATAGTATTCATCAAAAACATTTGCGGTAACGTTAATGGTTTTTTGGTCGCCACCATCATCGGTTACGGCAATTGTACAGAAGCCGTTGGCAATGTTCAAATCAGTTCCTGAATAATCGGGGTTGCTGCGTAATTGAATTAGGGTGTCCTCGAGGCACGAATCGGCAACGTAATAGGCTTCGGTGCCTAGACGACGGGTTAATGTGCCCTCACCTCCGGTACTTGTTAAGATGCTAGTACTTGTAATCATTATTAGTAAAACGGATATAATAACCAAAATACTAATTAAGGCAACCTGACCACGATGTTTTTGAAAAGGGTTTAATCTCATGGAATGAAGTTAGTGGTGCTGCGCAAGTTATACTGCTGTGCAAAATCGTTACTAAAGGTAACTGTTACCGTAAAAATAGGGATAGTATTACTGGGATTAATCGGTTCAATCAGAAACTGCTCAATATTGAGATTGATAGAATGGGTATCAACTGCGGCTCCCCCATTAATTGATTTTTGGAGAACGGATGTAACTTGATCGACCTGGTAATTGATGAGATCGCCGTTGTTATTAGTAAATTCAATACTGGAATAGTTCTGGCCTAAATCGGATTGATCGAGATCAATTGTTTTGCCTGCTCGCATGTCGCGCATTATTTCGTTAAATGTCATCCCGGCCTCCGCTACCATCTGGTTACGGACATATGTGGACTGATCATTTGTGGCAACCAAAATGCCAATGCCGCTTAAGGAGCCAATAATTAAGCCGAAGAGAAACATGTATAAAACGATCTCGATTAATGTGAAGGCTTTATGATGGCTTTGATTATTCATATTTGATTGTTACTTCTTCTAGGGCGGGGCTGGAATTGCCGTCGCTGGTCATTTGGACTTGCCACTGAACAAACTGTTCGCCGCTACGGTTGGGGTCGAGAGTAATGGTGCTGGGAGTGGCGGTGTAAAAGGTGGCGGTGGTGCCATCGGGGCCAACAAAGGTGGCGGTTTCAATATTTTCGCTGCTATCGGCGGTTCTTAGTTGAAACTGGATGGCGGTTCCGGATGGGGTGTTACCAATCCAGCTTAAACTTTGCAGATTTGGGCTGCCCAAGCCGGTGTCATGAACCGTGGAAACAAAACTGCCTACCGAGGCAACTTCCAAAGCAATTGTGGCAACCATGGCAATACCCTGATGTTGCGTATCGGTAGCAATAAACACGTAGCCTTCGTCGGCGTCTAGTCCTTGGCCTTTACCTTGAATATCAATTGTTGTGATTAGTGATGGATTAATAGGGTCATTAAGGCTGTAAACATTTAAACCAGCGGCATTGTTGTCAATTGATACATATAAAATGCCATTTAAAATGTCGGCATCGTTGGCGCCGGCAACCGCGGCTAAACTGGTCACAACAAAGGGATTTGCGGGGTCGGCAATACTCACAACTTCGACGGCCTTACTATTATTGGCGGTTGCTAAATAGAGATAGTTCCCCATTTGACTAATACCGTTGGCGTCGGCATCCAGGGCTAATTCGGTAATTTGACTTGGCGAATTCAGATTAGAGATATTATAAACGATCAATTTAGAATTGTCGGTTGTTAAATAGGCGTAGTTTCCATCGACAATAACAGCTAGACCATCGCCGGTGGCTGATTTTGAACTAACGACAAATGGTGAGTTTGGATTTGAAACGTTAACAATAATTAAAGCGTCATCATCTTCGCTGCCGGCAATAAACAGATGGTTATTTTGAATGGTTAAATTGATGCCTGCCTCATCAATGTCTAAGGTTTTGACCAATTGCAAATTGCTAGGATTACTAATGTTAATTACTGCTAGCCCTTTGTGCTGATTTTGGACAAGCACGTAAGCGTAGCCATCGTCAATTACCAGGGCAATCCCTTGGCCATCAATGTCCAAACAATCATCTACAGTGGGGTTGGCGGGGTTGGTAAAGTCGATACTGCAAAACCCCTGATTGGCTTTGGCAACTGCGGCATATAAATAATTACCGTCTTTTACGGCAACATCTTGTGCACGCTCCAGCACGTCGACTGTATCAAAATAAACAACGTCTTGGTTAGGGATTTCGATAAGCTCAATGGCGCCGTTATCGGGGATTGTTAAGTCGGACTCTACTATTATTGTGTCGGTAGAAGTGCCATTATTAAATTGGGTTTGGGTGGTTTGTAGCCAAATTGTACCAGACCAGTCACTAAAATATTCTTGTAACACAACACTATTACTGCGGCCAAATTGGCTTACCCAACTAACGGTTGACGTAATTTTTTTAGTAATACTATCTAGGTTTGAGCCGTTTAGATCGATTTTGTTGGCATCGTCGCGGTAAACGTCATCGATAGTAATGGTGCGGCTATAGAGGTCGACTGTTTCGCTAAAATCAGTGACTAAGCTGTAAGTATCACCAGCTAGGCTCAGTCCATATGTGCCGTTGGTGAGTGTGTAAAAGTTTTCTTGTTTTATGTTTTTAACAATTTCTAACCCCTCTAAAGCATAGTTGTAGGCTTGCTCTTGTTTTAGGGTGTTGTCGATTGCATTGCCATTCATAAAATGCAAAGTAAAAATGGCACCGCTGGCAATAGCAAAAATTGTTAAAGCGAGGAGAATTTCGACCAAGCTCATGCCACTATGTTTTTTAAACAGTTTGAATTGCATTAGTTGAAGTTAGTAGATACCACACCGCTACTACTGATTGTAATTGTGGCACTTTTATCATTCGCCCCGGTTAACATAATATTGCCACTAGCAGAAGGGATGCCTGTATACTTTGCAAAATATAAAGGCGTAGCGATGTTAATCTCGGTAAAGGTTAGCTCATTACTAAAATTACCGACTTTGTTATTAGGATCTTCTTCATCAAATAAATCGGCATGAAATAGCGTATATTTATTGGTTTCAAATTGGATGCCGCTTGTCACATTCATATAATTATTGCGGCTGTAGTTTTGTGTAACCAAAATATCTTGCTGCAATTCGTTAACCGCACTCTGAAAGTTGGCACGGGTAATACTGCTGTTTGTGTAGGCAATTGTAAGCCCGGAAATTATACCCACAAGCACAACCACCAGCATGATTTCGATTAATGTAAAACCGCGTGATTGCATTAGCGTGATTGGATTAAATTTGGCAGTTGGTAAATTGGCGTAATGATGGAAATAGCAATCCCTCCAACTAAGGCGGCCATAACAATTAACATAAGTGGACCTATTAAGCCTGAAATTATTTTAATTTTTTCGTTTACTTCTTCCTCATTTAAGTCAGCGATGACGTTGAGGGTGTTTGCCAAACTACCGGTATTTTCGCCCAGTTTGATTAGCTGCGTTTCTAGGTCGGGGAATAGGTCGGGGCGTTGCTCCAAATAGCTGGAGAATTCGCCACCGGAATGCAAGTAAAGATCAGCTTTTTTGATATAATCGCGATAAACTAAGTTTTTAATGACGTTGGCGTTTATCTGCAAGCTGTTGACCAAAGTAATCCCACTAATAAGTAACGAAGCGGTAATTCTGGTTAATTGGGTGATCTGAATTTGTTTGGTTAGTGTGCCTAGTACAGGCAACTTTAGCAAAAGTCGATGGAGCATTTTTCGGGTTGATCGAACTTTTAAGAGGAAATAGTAACTGGTAATTAAGGCGGCTGTAGCACCGATTAATAACCACCAATAAGATTTCAAAAAGGCTTCCGCCTGAATTAAGATCCGCGTTGTAATTGGCAACTCTACCTTAAAGGTGACAAAGATTGCCGTGATTTTTGGGACAATAAAGCGAATTAATCCAATTGAGACCACAATAATCAAAACAAAAATGACAATTGGATAAATCATGGCGCCGCGAATTTTTTTGCGGAACAAATTGTCGCGCGTTAAAATTTCTTCTAAGTATTCAATGGTTTCGGGCAGACGTCCGGAGGCTTCGCCGACTTCAATAAGATTTACGAAAATCTCGGAAAAGATTTTAGGATATTTGCGCAAGCTGTCATTAAATGACTGTCCATTTTCAATACTTTCGTGGATTTCGGCAATAATCTTGGCAAAATAACTATTTTTAATTTGAGTTTTGAGTAGCTCAAGGGCCCGTTTAATTGTTAAACCTGCCTTTAAAATTGTAGACAAATATTTAAGAAAAATAAGCTTTTCCTTATAACTGACGCCGCCAAAAGATTTTTGCCAAAAATGGACTTTTTTCTTGGCCGGCTGAATTTTATTAACAACAATTTTCTGTTTGTAGAGCGTTTGTTTGGCGACTTCTTCTGATTCACTAAAAATGGTACCTTTAATTTTTTTACCATCGGGATTTTGAGCTACATAAGCAAATAGGGGCATAATTATTCTTTAAGAACACGGATAACTTCTTCCAAACTTGTATCGCCGGCTTTAATTTTATAAATTGCATCTTCTAGCAGCCGAACAAAGCCTTGCTGACTTGCCGCTTCTTGAATTTCGGGAGGGGAGGCTTTGGCGAAGATTAGATTTTTAATTTCGTCGGTCACCTCGAGAACTTCCGCAATGGCTAGACGACCTTTGTAACCGGTATTGTTGCATGTATTGCACCCTGTGGGCTTATAAATTTGTGAACCGGTGGGTAAGAATTGATCCATATCTTTCCGCAGCTCCTTTTCAAAGCTGGAATCGTCGGAGATCAAGGCATTAAGAATCTTGTCGTCGATGACCATGGTCTGCTTGCAGTTTTTGCATAAGGCTCTAATTAAACGTTGAGCAATAACTACGTTAACGGTAGAGGCCACTAAATAGGCTTCGACGCCCATTTCTAATAAACGTGGTAAGGTATCGATGGCGGAATTTGTATGCAAGGTTGCTAAGACCAAATGCCCGGTTAAGGAGGCATTGATTGCGATGTTAGCGGTTTCGGCGTCACGAATCTCCCCTACCATCACAATGTCGGGATCTTGACG
The DNA here is from genome assembly GCA_002788755.1 of Candidatus Peregrinibacteria bacterium CG_4_9_14_0_2_um_filter_41_14. Taxonomy (GTDB): domain Bacteria; phylum Patescibacteriota; class Gracilibacteria; order UBA1369; family UM-FILTER-41-14; genus UM-FILTER-41-14. The sequence continues at coordinate 7,569 of PFRW01000016.1, read as the reverse complement.
TAAAATGGATCGTAAGCCGTTGGCAAAACTGAGTCCGGCTACTGGATTGACCTGAATTTGATTAACACGATCCAAACGGTACTCAATTGGATCTTCGACTGTCATTAAGTTAACATTTTCGTTATTTAAAAGTTTTAACAAAGTGTAAAGTGTGGTTGTTTTACCGGATCCGGTTGGGCCGGTTACCAGCAGCATGCCGTGTGACTTTTCGCTATTACTGTAGATTTTGGCTTGGTTTTCTTTGCTATAACCCAAATCTGCCAACTGCAGCTTTTGCTTTTGTTCGCTTAAAATTCTCATTACAATCTTTTCGCCCTGGTAAACAGGAAGGATCGAAACACGAGTTGTAATTTCGCTATGATCGGATAGCTCTAACTTAAAGCGTCCATCTTGCGGTTTTTGATGTTCGTCAATGCGCAACTCTGCCAAAACTTTAATCCGTGAGGTAATAATATCGGACAATTCAATGGGCAAAAGAGCGATATCTTGTAGTTCACCATCAATACGAAAGCGGATTAGTAAACGCTCTTCGTGTGGTTCGATGTGGATATCGGAGGCGTTGTGGTCGAGGGAACTAATTAAAATCACATCCAGCAATTTGGATGAGCTGCGTAAAGTTTCAAGACTTTGAATATCGGCACCCAGACCGCCAGTTTTTAAGTTTTCGATTTGTTGTTTGAAGTCGATTTGTTTGTCTTTAAGCCCTTGGGTAATCTCACTTGGATAGGCAAAATAGAACTTAATTGGCTTGTGTATCTTCTTTTTGATGGCATTAATTAATTCTGACTGCTCGGGATGGGCGATTGCGATACCTACTTCGGTTTTGGAATCACTAATTACAGCGATTTTTTGCGAATTGGCAAAGGATAAGGGGAAATATTTGACCGTTAAACGCATCACATCAATCGAAAACTCGGGTACGGCCTCTAGGCTGTAGGCACTTAATATTGCCTGCTTAATTGCACTTTGGTCAACAGAAGAGATTTGCGATAAAAGGTCTATAACATCGACTTTTCGCTCCTTAGCCTCTGCTAAAATAGCTACTTTCTCTTTTTTAATTTGAGGCAAATAGGGAATGAGACGGTCTAAAAATTGCTCGTTTGTGGCCATAATTTAGGTAAATCAATCTTGTAATTATACCTTATTTATGGGGATTTAACAATGAGTAACTGGCTTAATGTGGCATTATATGTTAGAATAATTTGATTTGATTTCAAAAAATGCGTAATTCAGAAGTGATGAATGCAGCGGTAAAGCTGCAAAAGAACTTGGAAACCAAGGGATTAAAATTGGCAAAGGGCCCAAAATACGTGAAAAAAATTGATAAAATTCTTAATGATTTAATCACAATTAACTTTGACGAGAATGATGAAAATCTGGCTATTAAAAGGAATAATCTGATCGAGAGTTTATCGCATTTGAGGAATATGATTGCAACAATGTCGGAGGTGCCGGACGTAGAGAATAATGATGAATTATATGCGAATGCCGCAATGAAGATGGAAAAGGATTTAAAAGACTTATTTTTGGCGATAAATACTGCGCCACAGCAGAATCTGGAAAAATTTAATCAAACTTTAGGACAGTACTTTAAGGACATGGAAGCTGCATCAGCATGGGATGCGGATAAACATACGGAACGAACAAATAACCTAATCGAAGAAATTGACCAACTGATCAAAGTGCAACCATCCCAACTCAAACGGCCCCTCAAAGAATTTAAAGCGGCCTTACTAAATGTAAAAGAATATTGGGTAAAGATTGCTAGCCTCCCCCCAGATGTTGATGCAGCAGCCGATGCAGTTTATATGAATGCAAATGACACTTATAAAGAAACCTATCCGCGCTTAATGGCTACCGCCGAGAACGCCTGGCGAAAAGTGGCTTCAATGCAAACGGAATAAACGGCAAAACGGCGAAGATTAAGAAAGCGTTGGCGGAGATGGCAGCATAAACGGCTCCGGCAATTACAGGAATAAACCCGTTACTACCTGCCATAATCGACTCATCCACACCAGCAATTTGGCCTTGTTGTTTGTGGTCCACGCTTGAGGTGAGCATCGCTTTAAAAGTGGGAATACTAAGGGAGATGCCAAGATTGGTTAAGTACATGATTGCCACAAACCATCCAATTGTGGGGTGAAAAAACAGCAAGGAAATACTAATTGCTAAGACAACCTGACCAATATTGAAGGTCGTTTTATTTGATAATTTTTTGGCGATCAAATTAACTAAATAGGCTTGATTAAAAATGGCAAAAATACCGATAAATAACATCAAAAATCCTAATTGCTTGGCGTCGAGGTTTAAACTATCTTTGGCGTAGAATGCAAATGTGGAGCTAAAGGCCCCCATGGCCAAGGCAAAAAATAAGCGTTTAATAAACAACTCCTTAATATGGGTATTGGTGCTAAATTTTTTAATTTTTTGGAAGACGTTGATTTCTTGCCAAAATTTAATTTTGAGATTGTGTGATAAGTCTTCGTGTTTTAAGGACTCGGTTAAGTTTGTAATGGTGATAACAAGGGTAATTAAGGAGATGATGGCGGCGGCAATCGTTGTACCTAGGTAGCCAATGGCGAACGAGGCGGTGAAACCGCCGATGGCGGGTCCAAAAATAAAGCCGAAGCCTAGGGCGGCCCCTAAAATTCCGTAATACTTTGTGCGTTCGGAGGGGGCGGTAATATCGGCAACGTAGGCATTGGTTACGGAAACATTGCCACCGGTGATGCCATCCACAATACGAGAAAACATGATCACAATAATGGGGAGGGCAACGGGTCCAATGGCGATATTGGGAACAAAATAGGCGGCACCAAAAATGATCCAACTTAAAAATGTACCGGCCTGACTTAAAATTAAAGTGGGACGACGACCAAATTTATCACTTAAGGAGCCAATAAGCGGTGCGGCTAAAAACTGAAACAGTGAATAGGCGGATAACAAAGCCCCATACACCAAAGGCCCTTCGCCGTATTTTTCGGTCACAAATGGTAAAACCGGAATCAAAATCGAAAAACCAATCGTATTAACGAAGGTCAAAAGAATTACAGGAATAAAACGCTTGTTGATCATCAAAGAAGGTTATAGCCGACGTATAGTAGCTAAATCTTTAAGAGTTCACAACTATCCTTTTAAATTTTTGAATAAATAGACGTGATTTTCCTCCTTATTAAATCCTCTCTTTCTAAAGAATTTTAGGGCATCCATGTTTTTGGGTGATGTGTCTGCCATTAACATGTTGGCGCCATTGCGTTTAAACCTTCTAATCAAACTATTGTATAATTTTTTACCAATGCCCATGCCTTGAAACTTTTCATTAACCCCCATCCAATTTATATAACCATAGGTCCAACTACTTTTAGGTTTTTTAATGACTGAACCAATGATAAAACCGGCAAGCTCGCCATTTTCGTCTTCGGCTAATAAACAAAACTGACTGTCTGACATAAAGCGATCCAAAATTTCGTACTCGTCCCAGTTACGGTAAAGAATAGGGAAAGCGCTAGCCCTAAACAAATGGTGACCGAGTTGAAAGACGGGTTTTAAATCATCAAATTCCACTTCTCTGACCTTTATCATGGTGTATAATAATTACTGTACGCCTTAATTATAACAGATTTTTAAAATATGCAAAGTGGAAATACCAGAATAGAAAATGACTCAATGGGCGCTGTTTCTGTCCCTGTAGATGCCTATTATGGTGCGTTTACAGTTAGAGCGGGAGAGAACTTTCAAATTTCCGGTCAACAAATGCCAGTAAGTTTTGAACGGGCACTAGGACAGGTTAAATTGGCTAGCGCAGAAGCAAACCACGAACTAGGTCACTTAACTAAAGATGTATTTGAGGGAATTAAAAAAGCTTGTGATGAATTTATTGCCGGTATGTACAGTGATGCCTTTTTAATCGATATTTACCAAGCTGGTGCGGGGACTTCGGTAAATATGAATGCCAATGAAATTATTGCTAATCGGGCAAATGAACTGTTGGGTGGGGGCAAGGGTGACTACACCTATGTTAACCCCAATAATGACGTGAATATGTCCCAATCAACAAACGATGTTATTCCGGTGACAAGTCGCTTAGCGATTTTGCAACAGCTCCCTCTATTACTAAAAGCACTGACTCACGCTTATGAAACTACCGATCGCTTTGCGCAAAAAAATCAAGATATTGTAAAAGTAGGACGTACGCATTTACAGGATGCCGTACCAATTACTGTGGGACAGGCCTTTGATTCGTATAGTCAGGCACTAAAAAAAACTAAACTAAATTTGGAAACGCTAAGCACGGAACTATACGAAATCGGTTTAGGTGGAACGGCTGTTGGTACGGGGATTAATACCCACCCACAATATCAGACGACAGTTACTACAAAACTGTCTAAGCTAACGGGGATCCCTTTTACGGCAAGCAAAAATAATACGGAGATGGCAAATAATATGACTGCATTTTTAAACTTTAGTTCTGGGTTACGGGCATTGGCGAGCAATCTGATTAATTACTCCGAAGATCTAAAACTAATGGCTATGGGCCCTAAGGCGGGAATTAATGAGGTACTTTTGCCAACCGTGCAACCGGGGTCATCAATTATGCCGGGTAAAGTTAACCCATCGATATTAGAATGCTTGGATATGATTTGTTTTAGGGTATTGGGTAATGATCAAATTGTAAATTTAGCAAGTCACCGTAGCCATTTTGAGCTAAATGTGTACTGTCCGATTATTGCAACATCGATTTTGGAATCGATGCAAATTTTGACAAATGGCTTGGAAATGTTTGCCAAAAAATGCCTGCAAGACCTGCATCTTAATCAAGAAATTGTTGAAACTACATTTGAAAAAAGCTTAGCTGTTGGAACAGCATTGGCTCCCCACTTGGGGTACCTAAAAACGGCCGAAGTAATTAAGAAGGCTTTGGCTGGGGGTAACTCAATTAGAGAACAAGTATTATCAGAAGGACTACTGACCGAGGAGGATTTAGATATAATTTTGGATGTGGCACGATTAACAAGACCCACTCGCCAATAACGGTGGGCCTTGTTGTAAAATTATTATTGAACAAACGGAGTCAAATCATCACCCGGATAAACAACTTGGTAAACTTTGAAGGCGTTAGACATGGCTTCTTCTTTAGTGGCGCCGGTTGCAGACACAGAAACAAATGTGGTGCTATCGGGAGTTGGTAGTGTAAATACTTCCATGTAATAGCCGTCGTTTACAACGTTTTGAACGAAGGTTACAAAGTAGCTACGGCCTCCGGATAAATCTTCTTCAAAACCAACATCGTCGGTGGCGGCAACTTGCGGTAAATAGCCTTCAAAAGTTTTTTTAGAGAAATCTCTTAAGGTCATTGTAGAGTCTGTTAGCATTCCGTATTTAATATAAAGGTCTTCTCCGGCAGACATACGGCTTAATTCTTTCCAAGTTGATGCATTGGCTTCGTCTTTTTCAAGGCCTGTTTCAACTGTTTGTAACCACTCAGTTGGTAAATTTGTGGCAAAAGCGGGAACACTTACTTCGGCGGTAGGCTTGCCGGCACAGCCAAATAAAAATATTGCCAATACGCTCACAATTAAGATCGATAAGATTTTTTTCATTTTTAAAAGTTATGAATAATTACTGAACTAGTCAGCTGTTTCAAAAGATACAATAAAGTGTTTCTTAGCTCAATCGTTTATTTAACCGCCCAACCACCATCTACCACCAATACTTCGCCATTCACAAAATCTGACTCATCCGAGGCTAGGTAAAGCGCTGCGTAGGCAATGTCATCGGGGACACCTAGGCGGGGGTATAAAGTTTGGCTTTCAAAATTTGCTTTGGCGGCGGGATCGGCAAGCATATCGGTAGTCATGGCTGTTTGAATAATCCCGGGAGCGATACAATTAACATTAATCCCCTTGGCGGCGTATTCTACGGCCATTTCACGCGTTAGATTTAAGATGCCACCTTTAGATGCGCAGTAAGCGGCGATTTGATCAAAGCCTAAAAAGCCGGCAATCGAGGTAATATTAACAATTTTACCTTTTCCTTTTTTGAGGAATTCGGGCAAAACAGCTTTGGAAACGAGAAATGTACCTTTTAAATTTACATCAATAACTTGGTCCCAATCGGCTTCGGAGGTTTCGTGCATGGCGCCAAACTTAACAATACCGGCGTTGTTTATTAAAATATCGATACCGCCAAATTCGGTTAAACAAGTTTGGACAACCATTTGAATGGCATCAGCATCAATCACATTCATAACTTTAAAAAGGGCAGTGCCGCCGTCTTGCGTAATTAGATTTACCGTTTCTTCGCAACCGGCCTGATTTACGTCCGTAACAAATACTTTGGCGCCTTGCTTGGCAAACATTACAGCAGTAGCTCTACCAATACCGGAGCCGGCACCGGTAATAATCGCAACTTTATTTTGAAGTCGCATGGTTTAAGGGGTTATTGATCAACGTGGTTAGTTTAGCATGAAATGGGCGAGACGGCATTAGATTACGGTTCCATGGGATAATGCGCACAGCAGCAAAAGTATTTGCATCAAGCTGCTTGCCGATTGTTTTAATGAAGACGCCTTCCTGAATTTCCGGCCTTACTGGTGGCAAAATGATGATCCATGTATGCTGGTCAAAGTCGACTAAAGTGAGATTTTCAACACCGTTAATGCCAATGACCTGACCGGCAAGCAAGCCGCGCTCGGGATTTTGCCAAATTGATTCAGCGCGATCGTTCATTAGCATACGATGAAAAGCTGGTAAACGATCAAAGGCCAAACGGTCGATATCTCTTCCAACCCCCAAAAAGTGCATCATACCGCCTAAAACAACGCTTACAACTAAAAGGGCAATCACAATTACATTAAAACGATATTTATAGCCCATGTTTGTGTGCTTAAATTCAACAAAGGCGGCGCTAATACAAATCACCGCTAATAAAAGCCAAAAATACGGTATTGATCTCAAGAAAAATCCGGGTAAGCTCTCACCGAATTTGTCATAATAATCAAAATCGCTCATTTTGATCACAAAGATCATCACGGCGCCGGCAACGGCAACCGCTAAAACTGTTAGAGCTAATCCGGTCCATAGAGCCATTTTTTTAGCAACAAAAGCCCACCGTGGTGACGGTTTTAATTTTTCCTCTTTGATTTTTCTTAGCGTTTCAAGGCTAATTTTGGCTTTGTTCATGGGCGTATTAAGTTAAATCGTACTGTTTGAGGGCTTCTTTAATTTTGTTTTTGGCCCGATTTATTAAGGTCCCAACTGTGGCAACCGGTTTTTTGATAATATCGGAAATCTCGTTGTAGTCTTTGTCTTCGAGGAATTTTAAGACTAGGACATCGCGATACTTGCTGTCTAAATCAGAAATTGCTTCACGAATTAATTTTGCATCAATTTTTTGAGCGACTGCTTGTTTAAGGTTTAACTCATCGGCAATGTTGAGGATTAAGGCTTCACTATCTTTGTCGGTTAAGTTGGTTGTGTGCTTTTTGTTTTTGCGAAAGAAACTAATCACTTGGTTGTACGTAATACGATAAACCCAAGTCGAAAATTTGAGATTAAGATCAAATCCGTT
>PFRW01000010.1 GCA_002788755.1 Candidatus Peregrinibacteria bacterium CG_4_9_14_0_2_um_filter_41_14 | reverse complement strand
CATACTCCTGACACAATTTGTACAATTCAGAATCATCCATGTTTGCTAATCAAAGAATGTCTAAATTGTAGCTGATTTAGAGCGTAAAAACCAGCCATTTATGGCTTACTAATGCTATTACACCACATGTTCCGCATGCCCAAACATACACCTACCAAACAGAAGGCAGCGTGGTAAGCACACTCTCACCCAGCCCCACAAAAAAGAAATTTTCGACATCAACTTCATAAATTTCAAAATCTCTTCTTATACCGGCGTTACGCGCCAAAAACGAAACACTGCAAATCGTGTCAACTCAAATTTCCCAGCACGCTGGAAATTGCTAACTAAAACTCTACCCGATTAGTTTGTATAGCCAAGCTTGATTTGACTTTTGGTGGGGATGTGTTAAAGTTCCCACTTATATTTAATAGTTTGTAGTATGGATACTCCTAGTGTTACTGTTGAAGTGTCTGCTGATGATCAGTTAGTAAAGCTTATACATGATATTGATAGTAATAATGTTGATATTAATGCTGTAGTATTAGCTTGGGATAATTTTAATGCTCGACGTGGGAATTGTAAATCTGAGAATTTAGATTCGGGAATGGTATTAGTTTTTTTAGGCGAGGTGAAATCGTTTCAGGGATGTGTAAAGACTACATATGGTGATGCAGATGTTGCAGCGTGTTTACACGAGTTGCGTGAGTTTGCGGAGTCGTTAAAGAAGTTTAGACAAATTGTAATAGCAGAAGTAGTGGGAGTAGACGATTCTGTAGAGACTTTAAGACGGGAGAGGAGAGTTCTGTTGATGGGTATGAGTACGTTGATCGCAGTGCCGGTTGTTTTATCAGGTTTGATTTATGCTTATGTTGCTGTGGCAAATACTGATGCGGGTGGTTATGTTCTTCTCGATAATTGTGTTTTAAAAAAAGGTTTGAGTGGAGAAAATACTTACAAGGTTCGTGTACCGGCAAGTAATTTAGGAGATATGGTTGCTGAAGATTGTACTGTGGATCGTGATGGGGATTTACGATGTAATGGTGTAAATGAGGTGGCGGTACATTTAAGAAATGCAGATGCAGATGCAGTGATGAGTAGTTTTGGTGATGGTGCTAGAAAATGTGTAGTTTGGGTTAGTAATTTAGATGAAAATACTATATATTTGACTTGTTTAGGGGTTGGGAGTAGATAATTTTCATTTAAGTTGCTCAAAATATGTTTTGCGACGAAACTAATATAACAGTAGAAGCTGGCAAGGGAGGCGATGGCTTAATGAGCCTTAAAAGGCTTAAATATAACGCTAAGGGTGGACCCGACGGTGGTGATGGTGGCAATGGTGGCTCCATTATTTTTGAAGGTAATCAAAATATAAATACTTTGGGTGATTTAAATACACGTAAGTACTTAGCTGCCGAAGAAGGTGGTACCGGTGGAAAAAATAATAAACATGGTAAAAATGGGGAACATTTGGTTATTGAGGTGCCATTAGGAACAAAAATTTATAAAGATGATCGAGATAAAAAGTTGTTATTTGATATTACAAGCCATGGTATGCAGGTGATTGCTGCCAGAGGTGGTCGTGGTGGTTATGGTAATGCCCATTTTACCAGTAGTGTTCGACAAACACCGCGTTTTGCCGAAAAGGGTGAACCGGGTGTTAAATTGGATTTGACCTTAGAACTACAAATGATTGCGGATGTTGGAATTATTGGTTATCCATCTGCGGGAAAATCGACTTTGGTGTCTGTGATTTCTTCGGCAAAGCCAAAAATTGGGGATTATCCTTTTACTACTTTAGTGCCGAATTTGGGTGTAATTGAAATGAAACGATTTGGCGGTAATGCTGATCAAAATTTTGTGGTTGCTGATGTGCCAGGTTTAATTAAGGGGGCTCATGAAGGTAAAGGTGTTGGTGATAAATTTTTGCGTCATATTAAGCGAACAGCAGTATTGTTACATTTGATTGATATTAGTCGTGATGATTTTGTGGAAAGTTTTGAGGTGATCAACAATGAGCTCATGCTGTTTGATCCAAAAATGATGCAACGTGATCAGCTTGTTGTTTTAAATAAGATTGATGTGTTTGATGAGAAAGAAATTGAAAAGCGTCACAAGCAGTTTTTGAAGAAATATCCATTTTTGGAAGGTAAGTTGTTGCTGATTTCGGCGGCAGCTAATCAAGGGCTTAAGGAATTAGTTTTTGCTTTGCGTGAGAAAATCGATTTAGTTAAGCCGGAAGTGGAGGAGATTCCTAAAGATGTTGATGCTGCTACTGAATTTAAGGTGTTCCGTCCGCATTTGGATGATTCGCAACGGGTTACAGTTGAATATGTTGGCGAGGCGCAATATTTGGACCCTTATACCGACAAAGAAGAAACCTTTAAGCAGTTTAGGGTTAGTGGCAATAGGGTTGAGCAAATTGTGATTATGTCTGACTTAGACAATGATGAGGCTTTGGCTCGTGTATACGATGTCTTGCATAAGAAAAAAGTGGCTAAAGAATTGGCTCGACTTGGTGCAAATCCCGGTGATCACTTATTGATTGGTGATGATGATATTGAGTGGGTTGGGTAGCGTTATTGGTCTTGTTGTGGTATGATTATGGGATCGTAATCCATGTTGATGCCTCAAGAAAATAATAATTCCGCCGAAATGCCACATTTTAGAGTTAAGAAGATGAGGACAATGTGGCATCATACTGCTTATAATTTGTTAATGAAGCGTGAGCGTTTTGTTAAATCGCATCACGTGGTTTATACATTTGTGGCTGGTGTTGGTTTGATTATGTTTTGGTATGGAATTTGGGAAGGGCTGAAAAGAGTGCCATTTTTTGGTGATCCGATTGTGGCGATTTTGTTGGGTGCCCTTATTTTGTTGGTTTGTGGTGCGTATGCGTATCAATTTGTTGGTAATAAGGCATTAGAGTTTAGGGAAGAGTTGGAAGACGTAACAGATGATATTGATCACGTTGTTGAAATACTTGAAGAGGAGGCTTAGATCGGTTATTGTTGGTTTATGAAATTAATTATTGGCCTAGGCAATCCCGGTGCAAAATACGTAAAGACCCGTCACAATGTGGGGTTTTTGTTTTTGGATTACTTAGGGCAAAAGCTTGGATGTAATGATTGGGAAGAAAAGAGCAAGTTTAAGGCTGTGGTTGCAGAATGCGGTGCAGATAGGTTGCTATTGGTGAAACCAACTACTTTTATGAATTTGTCGGGTGAGGCGTTGGTGGCAATTAAGCAGTTTTATAATTTGGCAAATGCTGACATTTTAGTTGTTTATGATGATGTCGATTTGCCGTTTGGTTCGATTCGATTTAAGGAGAAGGGAAGTGCCGGTACCCATAATGGCATGAAATCTGTGGTTGAGCAATTAGGTACTGATGAAATTTCACGGTTGCGAATCGGTATTGAAAATCGCACGGATGAGTTAAAGCAAAAGTGGGCGCTTAATGAGTATGTGTTAGCCAATTTTGTTGAAGAGGAACTAGCACAGTTAGGAGATATATTTTTAGAAGCTGAGCAAAAAACACAGGATTTTATTGGGAAATGAGATTTTTCTCTTGCAATTTAAAGTGTAATCGGATAATTTGGCGCAGCATTTAAGCCGTTTTAGGTATGTACGCAGTAATAAATTTTAAAGGTCATCAGTACAAAGTTAAGGAAGGTGACAAGTTCGTTGTAAATCGTTTAGAAACGGAAGAAGGAAAAAATCTTACCGTGAAAGAAGTTTTAATGACTTTTGACGAAGCGGAGACAGATATTAAAGTAGGTCATCCATTTGTTGAAGGTGGTAAAGTTGAACTTAAAGTTTTGTCTCATCGTTTAGGTGACAAAATTAGAGTTTTTAAGATGAAAGCCAAAAAACGTTATATGAGAAATAAAGGTCATCGTCAAAACGAGACGGTGGTTGAAGTTGTTAAGATTGGGTAATTTAAAAAGCCTCTAGAAACTCTAGAGGCTTTTTTTGTGATGTATGTGATGTTGTGATTTTGTAGTTTTAGTTAACCATAGGTACTGGCATTGTTTCATCAATTTCACATGTGATTGATCTGCTGTTATATAACCATCCTGCGGGACATGTTGGAAGGGGAACGAGGCTGGCTGAACATTCGCCAGTGTTGTTATTTAAATACCATCCCGATGTACATGTTGGTACGGGGTGGTTATCATTTGGCGGCGTAGTTACTGGAACCGGCGTTGTTATTACTCTATCTGCTGGTGGTGTATTGGTTGGAACTGGTTCATCGCTTGAAACTGCTGGCTCTGTGATTTGGGGGTACAGTACGGTTAACTCTTTACTTGCCGATAGTCCGTTTGCGTCTTTTGCTTGAATATATATGTTATTTTTTCCTCCTGTTAAGAAAAGAGTTGTTTTTGTGTAGCCACCACTGTTTAGGGCAGGTATTTGAATATATTTACCATTTAAGGTTAGAGCGACCGCCTTAATGTTTGCACTGCCGCTAATGTGCGCTGAAAAAGGGTAATTTGATTTTGAGGAGGTTATGGGATTTTGGCTTAAGTCAATTTTAGGTGCATTACTTATTGATGAGGGTTTTAGGTATAAGCTCCCTTTAAATAGGTCGGTTGAATAACCAAATCCAACAAGTCCCACGATTGCTACAACGGCTATAATAGCGATTGCAATGATATATGGTTTTTTAACCATAATGTATAATTAAAGATTATCATATCATTATGACATAGATTTGCCTTTAAGTAAATGAATATACCGACTACGCTAATTCGCTAATAATCTTTTGTAAATCATCCGGCAGTTTTGCTGCCAGTGTGATTTTTTTGTCAATCTTATCCCCGGGGATTTTAATTTGGAGTTGGGCGGCGTGGAGGAATTGGCGGTTGAGGTTGTAGGCTTTGGTAAAATGGTCGTTGTATTTTTTGATGCCGTAGGTGCGGTCGCCAACAATGGGGTAGCCGATAGCTTGGAGGTGGACACGGATTTGGTGGGTGCGGCCGGTTAAGATTTGGATGTCGCAGAGGCTGTAGGCGCCGAAAGCGTCGCTGAGGTATTCGCTGACTTCGTATTCGGTAATGGCATGGCGGGCGTTTGGGAGGCCGCTTACGGACATTTTTTTGCGGTCGGCTTGGTCACGGTGAATGGGGGCGTCGATGCGGCCTGTTTGGGGTTTGATTCGACCAATGGCTAATGTTTGATAATGTTTTTTGACGGTTCGATCTTGAAACTGTTTGGATAAAAATTGATGAGTTGTGTCATTTTTGGCAACGATTAAGATGCCGGATGTGTCTTTGTCTAGTCTATGGACAATGCCAGGGCGCAAAACGCCGCCAATGCCGGAAAGTTCTTTAGGGCAGTGGGCGAGAAGGGCGTTAACTATGGTTGGTTCTTGGTCGTGTTGGTCACGCGGGTGCACACTCAAGCCAGCAGGCTTATTAATTGCGATGATGTTTTTATCTTCGTATATAACATCGAGCTTAATGGCCTTGGGGGAGAATTTGCTTGGTTT
>PFRW01000015.1 GCA_002788755.1 Candidatus Peregrinibacteria bacterium CG_4_9_14_0_2_um_filter_41_14 | reverse complement strand
TTTGGATAATCAAACTTGCAACTTGATCGATGATTTTGTGATCAAATGCTTTAATTTTAATACGAATTTTTTGAGGAGTTGCCATAGTTTTGTGCAATTAAAATGTAATTGGAAGATCCCGACGCTGATGTAAACCTCGGGTATAAGATCGCAATTTGCGATTATAGTTTGAGATTTCACCATTGGTGGTGACGCACTTACTAAAAACAGTAAGGACGATTTGTGTAGACTTTTTATAGGATTGGGGCGGGGGAGTCAAGGGAAAATCGAGCCTAGCGAGATCTTGCGACGTTTTAGAATTTGAGATGAAGTGGTTGGAGCGTAAATTATAACAAAAAGACCCTCGTTTTACCGAGGGTCTTTTAGGTTTATCTTTTGAAAGCTACTTACTGAATGATTTTTGTTACAACGCCGGCACCTACTGTTCGGCCACCTTCACGGATAGCGAAACGTAGACCTTCGTCCATGGCGATTGGAACTCCAAGTTCAACATTTAGTTTGATGTTATCACCAGGCATTACCATTTCTACGCCGTCTGGTAGAGTAACGTCACCGGTAACGTCAGTTGTACGCATGTAGAATTGAGGTTTGTAACCTTTGAAGAATGGAGTATGACGTCCACCTTCTTCTTTAGAAAGGATATAAACTTCAGCTTCGAATTTTGTATGTGGAGTGATTGTGCCTGGGGCAGCAATTACTTGACCACGTTCGATATCATCTCGTTCGATACCACGTAGAAGGATTCCAACGTTATCACCAGCTTGACCTTGATCAAGTTGTTTACGGAACATTTCTACACCGGTAACGACTACTTTGCGAGTGTCTCGTACACCTACGATTTCAACTTCTTCGTTTACTTTAACAATACCTTGTTCGATACGACCTGTAGAAACTGTACCTCGACCTTTGATTGAGAATACGTCTTCTACTGGCATAAGGAATGGTTTGTCTAGTTCACGTTTTGGTTGAGGAATGTATTCATCAACTGTTTTTAGTAGTTCTAGAATTGGTTCAGCATCGGGACCTGATGGGTTTTCTAATGCTTTAAGAGCAGAACCTTTGATGACTGGGGTGTCGTCACCTGGGAAATCGTATTTGCTTAGGAGTTCACGTACTTCCATTTCTGAAAGTTCAGCGATTTCCGGATCAGCAATATCCATTTTGTTTAGGAATACTACGATATAAGGAACGTTTACCTGACGAGCAAGCAAGATATGTTCACGAGTTTGTGGCATTGGACCATCGGCAGCGGATACAACCAAGATTGCACCGTCCATTTGAGCAGCACCAGTAATCATGTTCTTAACGTAATCGGCATGTCCAGGACAATCAACGTGAGCATAGTGACGTTTGTCAGTTTCATACTCTTGGTGAGATGTCGCAATAGTAATACCGCGTTCTCTTTCTTCAGGAGCGTTGTCAATGTTAGCAAACGCAACTGCTTTGTTCGTTCCCCCGAAATGGGCTGCAGCAACATTCGTAATTGCAGCGGTAAGGGTTGTTTTTCCATGATCGACGTGACCAATTGTACCTATATTAAGGTGAGGCTTTGATCGATCGAATACACCTTCAGCCATAAATGTGTGTGGTTAGGAGATATAGTGAGGTTTTTTAGCGTTGGCATTCTAGCCAAGAAGATTTGTTATTGCAAGGTGACTTACTTTATTCTACTCCTCTTTGCTTCTTTATTTCGTCAGAGATGTTATTTGGAACTTTGTCGTAATGATCCATTTCCATAGAGTAGGAGGCTCGTCCTTGTGTCATTGAGCGGAGATCGGTTGCGTAGCCAAACATTTCGGCTAGGGGAACGAAGGCTTGAATTGTTTTAGCCATACCACGATCGCCAGTTTGACGGATTTGACCACGTCGTGAACTTAGATTTCCCATAACGTCACCAAAATGTTCTTCGGGTGTAACTACTTCTACAGCCATAATTGGTTCTAGTAGCACCGGGCCTGCTTGTTTGGCACCTTTTTGGAAACACATTGAGCCGGCAATTTTGAAGGCCATTTCGTTGGAATCCACATCATGGTAGGAACCGTCGTAAAGTTCAACTTTAATATCGACCATTGGGTAGCCGGCAACAACACCACGAGTCATTGCTTCTTGAATACCTTTATCCACAGCTGGGATGTATTCACGTGGGATTTTCCCACCAACAACGGAGTTGACGAATTCATAACCTTTACCGGTTTCTTGAGGAATGATTTTGATAAGTACATGACCGTATTGACCACGACCACCACTTTGTTTTGCGTATTTTTCTTCAGCTTTAACTTCTGTTTGAATTGTTTCACGGTAGGCAACTTGTGGCGCACCGATGTTAGCTTCAACTTTAAATTCACGCTTCATACGATCTACCAAGATATCTAGGTGAAGTTCACCCATACCGGAGATAATTGTTTGTCCGGTTTCTTCATCTGTATGAACACGGAAAGTAGGATCTTCTTCAGATAGTTTTTGAAGGGCGATTCCCATTTTTTCTTGGTCGGCTTTAGTTTTAGGTTCGATAGCGATTGAAATTACTGGTTCAGGGAATTCAATGTTTTCGAGCATTACTGGTTTAGCAAGGTCACAAATGGTGTCACCGGTTTTTGTTCCTTTAAGACCGACAATCGCACCAATGTTTCCGGCGGCAACTTCTTTAATTTCTTCACGGGAGTTGGCATGCATCTGTAAGATACGACCTACACGTTCTTTACTGTCTGTAGTTGCGTTTAAAACATAACTACCGGAAGTTAGTGTACCGGAGTAAACACGGAAGAAGGCAAGTGTACCAACATAGGGATCGGTTGCAATTTTGAAAACTAGGGCAGAGAAAGGTTCGTTTGGATCTGGATTGCGGATTACTTCGGCTTCACCTCTTAGGTCTGTACCTTTAATGGCACCTACGTCCATTGGAGAAGGTAAATAATCACGAACAGCGTCCAGTACATGTTGTACACCTTTGTTTTGCAGAGCGGTTCCACAAAGTACAGGGTAGAAGCTGTTGGTGATAGTGGCACGACGGATTGCGGCTTTAAGTTCGTCGTTTGTGCATTCGTCGCCACTTAGGTAGATTTCCATGAATTTGTCGTCGCATTCAGCTACTTTTTCAATAAGGATGTTTCGGTATTCGGCAACTTTGTCTTTCATGTCTTCGGGGATGTCGATTTCTACGATGTCGACACCGTGGTCGCCGGCAAAATTGTAGGCTTTAAGGTCAACTAGGTCGACAGCGCCTGAGTAGGTGGATTCAAAACCAATTGGTAATTGAATGGCAGCAGCATCTTTTGTGAGGCGAGTGTGAATAGAATCAAGGCTCATGAAAAAGTCAGCACCGGTTTTATCCATTTTATTTACGAAGGCGATACGAGGGACGTGGTATTTATCTGCTTGGCGCCATACTGTTTCGGATTGAGGTTCTACACCTTGAGAACCGTCAAATACGGCAACACCACCATCTAGTACACGCAAAGAACGCTCTACCTCTACAGTAAAGTCTACGTGACCGGGGGTGTCGATAATATTAATTTGAATGTCTTTCCAGAAACAAGTTGTGGCCGCTGAGGTAATTGTAATACCACGTTCGCGCTCTTGTTCCATCCAGTCCATTTGAGATTCACCAGAGTGAGTTTCACCGATCTTATGAGTTTTACCTGTATAAAAGAGTACACGTTCGGTAGTAGTGGTTTTACCAGCATCAATATGCGCAATAATTCCTATATTGCGAAGATTCTTAAGGTCTTTCATGAGCTTAGAGTTAGTTATTGGTTTTAGTAACGAGCGTAATGAGCGAATGCCTTATTAGCTTGTGCCATACGATGAGTATCTTCTTTCTTCTTCATTGAAGCCCCTTCGTTGTTAAAAGCTTGAAGTAGTTCAGTAGCTAATTTTTCGGCCATTGGTGCGCCTTTACGTTTGCGGGCAGCATCAATAATCCAACGGAAAGCCAACATAACTTGACGCTTAGGCTTAACTTCCATAGGAATTTGATAAACAGCACCACCAATACGCTTAGCTCGTACTTCCATTGCAGGTTTTACATTGCTAACAGCTTGCTCGAATACTTTTAGGGGATCTTGCTTTGTCTTTTCTTTCATTGTGGCTAGCATCTCTTTAGTAATGTCTCGAGCTACTGATTTCTTTCCGTCCAACATTACGTAATTGATAAACTTCTCTAGAAGAGGAGTTGAATAGCTGGCGATGTAAACTGCGTTATGTTTCATATTAATTAGTACTTAGTAATTATTATTTTTTAGGTCGTTTAGTTCCGTATTTAGAACGGCTTTTTTGACGTCCGTCTACACCTTGAGTATCCAAATTACCGCGAACGATATGATAACGTACACCCGGTAAATCTTTTACACGGCCACCACGGATTAAAACAACAGAGTGCTCTTGTAGATTGTGACCTTCGCCGGGGATGTAGGCGTTAACCTCCATACCGTTAGTAAGTCGAACACGAGCAACTTTTCGTAAAGCTGAATTCGGTTTCTTTGGTGTCATTGTGAAGACACGTACACATACTCCGCGTTTTTGGGGAGCATTTACTTTAATCTTCTTTCCTCCTTTTAAGTTGTTACTTGCATAAGTTAGTGCAGGAGTAACATCTCCTTTTCGTTTCTTTGGTCGCCCTTTACGAACGAGTTGATTGATGGTTGGCATTGATAAGTGACTTAATTTTCTAGCTTCGGTAATTTAGTGGAAGATTAGACTTTATGCAAGAGGAAAATTCAAGAAGTACAGTTCCAGAGTGGAATAGGTTGTTTTGGATAGGGTGGGGGAATATGATTAGACCATGAAGGTAAGTATATAGGAAATTTGTTCCTGGGAAAAACCCGAGACCGAAGGGCGAGGGCATCTTCTGCTACTTTCGCTTTCTTAATCCAGTTGCACCAATTGTACCCATTGCCATAAGTAACGCCCAAATTGTATTTTTGACGTCTTCCGGAGTAGAGTTTGGTGCTGTACTACAGCTAGGGGCCTTCTGTTCCTTGGGGACAACAAGACCTTGATCCTCTCCTTCTACTGCATCAGGTTCAACATTATCACCTGTATCCGTACTATTATCGGCATCGGGTGTAGTAAGACCGGTATCACTATCTTGTTCTACATCGGTGCCGGCATCTGGATTAGGAGTTGTTGGACAAGCACCAAATTTGGCAATACATTCTGAAGCACATTGAACCGTACACAAATTTACAGGATTACAATTATTCATGTCCGCAGCCAATTCCCCTGGGACAGGAACATTGGTTCCAGGACAAACTTCATTTGTATCACATGGATCACCCGGTAAAAATGGTCTAGTCAAAATAACTACGGGATTGCCATTACAATCCTCATTGCAAAGTTCACTCTGTGCCACACACGAGATATTTACATCCATCCCCTGTATAGTACAAACTTCGACTCCGGGCATGGGCTCTCCGTTATCACAAATTTGAGTTGTGCCTATTCCACTAGCCCAAAACTATGGAAAATCTTACCCAAAGTGTTTAAAGAACCTGTTTTTTATAATAGCTACATTTAAATTTGCTAGGGGCATGGCATACAGCAAAATTAGAACGCATAAAAACATGGCGATGATTAGGGAGGCGCCCCGTCGGGCCTTTCGCCAAGTATATGCCATGGGGCAAAGTTAGATTCTATCTGGTAATTGTAGCATAAAATGTAAAATTTAAAAAGAGCCCCTGCGATGAGGGACTCTTTAAGTTTTATTACAGATAGGAGTTTACCATTCTCGGTAAGTTTTACCAGCTGGAATAAGTTTACCAATAATAACGTTTTCTTTAAGACCTTTAAGTTGATCCACTTTTTTGGTTGTGGAGGCTTCAACTAGGACACGGATTGTTTCCTGGAATGAAGCGGCAGATAGCCAACTTTCGGTGTATAGAGATGTACGGGTTAGACCAAGCAATAGTCTTTCGGCACGAATGATCTTTTTACCGTCGTCTATTAATTCTTGATTCTCGCGATTTAAGGTGATGATGTCGATGATTTCACCCGGTAGGTAAGAACTGTCGCCAGATTCGAGCACACGGCAAGTAGAGAGCATTTGGCGGGCAATGATTTCGATATGTTTGTCATTAATTGTTTGTCCTTGAGAAGCGTAAATACTTTGTACTTCTTGTACGATGTATTTTTGAACGTCGTAAAAAGATGTGAGCTTCATGAATTCACGAAGATCTAAGTGACCTGATGTTAGGGGAGTACCAATGCCAACAAGGTCACCATTGACTACACGTAAAGTTTTACGAGGTGGAATTGTGTATTCTTGGGTAACATTGCCGTCGCTTTCGAGGATGATTTCGTTGTCGATGATTGCTTTAACAACACCGGCTTCTTTAGAACGAAGGCTTCGGTTTGAAGTTGTACTTTTAGCCATTGCTTGACGTTCTTTGATTGTGTCACCAACAGAAACAGTTGCCTCAAATAGTTCAGGGATAATGTAGGTAGTGTCGATCGGTTCAACCGAGGTAATACTAACTTTAGTAACTTGACCTTTATGGTTGATTGTAACTTTACCAGGGATTTCGCTGACAATTGCAGGTGATTTTGGTGTTCTTGCTTCAAACAGTTCTTCTACACGAGTAAGACCTTGGGTAATATCGGATTCTTGCGCAATACCACCCATATGGAAGGTACGCATCGTTAACTGAGTACCCGGTTCACCAATACTTTGGGCGGCAATAATACCGACGGCGGTACCAATTTCTACTTCTTTATTTGTTCCTAAGTCACGACCGTAACATTTCTTACAGATACCACCTTTGGTTTTACATGTGATTACTGATCGTACTTTTACTTCGGTGATGTTGGCATCTTCGATCGCTTTAATTTCGCCACGTCCAATGTCATGGTTGGCTTCGATTAATACTTCACCTGTTTTTGGATCTACAAGGGCGTCGGCCATTACACGTCCGAATATTCGTTTGTCGAAATCTTCACCAATTTGTTGGCTTTCGGCAACGGTGATTGTGTGAGGTTCTTTACTGCCACAATCGATTTCGCGGATTACGATATCTTGAACGGCATCTACTAAACGACGTGTTAGATAACCGGCTTCGGCAGTCTTTAACGCTGTATCTGATTTACCTTTACGTCCACCATGCGTGGCAATAAAGTATTCAAGAATGGAGAAACCTTCTTTAAGACTGGCTTTAATCGGTAATTCGATTGTTTTACCGGCCGGATTGGCTACGAGTCCTTTCATACCGGACATCTGCGTAACTTGTCCCCAGTTACCACGAGCACCAGAGTTTACAATGTGGTGAATGTCGTTTGATTCTTCGTAACATGAGATCATTTGATTGGAGATGTCGTTTTTGGTTTCACTCCAAATTCTAATTGTATGTAGATAACGTTCGTTGTCTGTAATTAAACCTTGCCAGAAGAAATTGTTGATTTTCTTTACTTCTTCGTCGGCTAGGTCAATAGCTTCTTCTTTGTTGTCAGGGATAATCATGTCGGAAGCAGAAATAGAAAGGCCTGATCTGGTTGCATAGTAAAAGCCCATTTTTTTAAGGTCGTCCAAGAAACGAGTTAGAATATCATGATCTTCATAAAGATTTAGAGCTTCGTCGACTAAGTTTGATAAAGCTTTTTTGTTGAAAGTTTTATTAACGAAGCCAAGTTTCTCGGGAATAACTTCATTAAAGATTAGTCGTCCAGCGGTTGTTTCAATGATTTCATTGTTAATACGAACACGAATTGGTGCTTGAAGGTGAAGATGCCCTAGTTGATTTGAGGCAATTGCTTCTTTTGGATTACCGAAGATCATATTTTCGCCTTTTTCACCGGGTGTGATTTTGGTCAAATAATAACAACCAAGTACGATATCTTGAGTTGGAGTTGTAATTGGTTCACCGGCAGATGGTTTTAGTAAATTGTGATTAGACACAATGATTTCACCGGCTTCTTTTTGTGCTTGGTCGGATAGGGGAACGTGAACAGCCATTTGATCACCATCAAAATCCGCATTAAAGGCGGCACATACTAGGGGGTGAACTTGAATCGCTTTACCTTCGATTAACACAGGTTTGAAAGCTTGAATACCTAATCTATGCAAAGTAGGCGCACGATTTAGCAGTACATGACGATCACGTGTTTCTTCTTCGAGGATATCCCAAACTTCACGTCTGTTTGCGGATATTAGTTTTTCGGCACTCTTAATGTTGTGTGCATAGCCATCACGAATTAGACGACCAATTACGAATGGTTTGAAGAGCTCTAAAGCCATTTCTTTTGGTAAACCACATTGGTTTAATTTTAGGGTAGGGCCGATTACAATTACAGAACGACCGGAGTAATCAACACGTTTACCAAGTAAGTTTTGACGGAAACGTCCTTGTTTACCTTTAAGCATGTCAGAAAGTGAACGTAATTTACGTTTGCTGCCTGCAGTAAAGGCGGCGCGACTTTGACGAGCGCTATTGTTTAAAAGTGTATCTACGGCTTCTTGAAGCATCCGTTTTTCATTACGGCAAATTACTTCAGGGGCGCCAATACTTAATAATTTTTTAAGACGATTGTTACGGTTAATCACACGTCGATAAAGGTCGTTAAGATCAGATGCGGCAAAACGGCCACCATCCAGCTGAACCATTGGACGAATATCGGGAGGAATTACCGGAAGAATGTTAAGTACCATCCATTCCGGTTTGATTTTACCTTTAAGCAAACTACCAATTAATTTGATTCGTTTGATTGTCTTTTTCAGTTTTTGGCCTGATAGACGTTTTTGTTGGCCGGTTAGGTCGGCAAGCATGCCTTCAAGATCCATGTTTTCGATAATGTCGCGGATTGAAGCGGCACCGGTACTTGCTTTAAAGACATGGCCAAATTTTAGAGAAAGGTCACGGTACTCAAGT
Source organism: Candidatus Peregrinibacteria bacterium CG_4_9_14_0_2_um_filter_41_14 (assembly GCA_002788755.1). Classification (GTDB taxonomy): domain Bacteria; phylum Patescibacteriota; class Gracilibacteria; order UBA1369; family UM-FILTER-41-14; genus UM-FILTER-41-14. Next base: position 958 of record PFRW01000015.1, on the reverse strand, counting down.
TCGTTGATAACCGTACCTACTTCAATTGATTTTAGGTCACTTTTGGCGCTGTTGTGTTGTTCAGTTAATTCTTCAGCTTTTTGCGCGTATTCTGACGTAACATCTTCTTTAGCTTTTTCCAGAGTTTGACCGGATAATTTAGCTTTTAGTTCTGCATGTTTTTCTTTTTCTTCATCAACAAGTTTTTTCTTGAATTGTTTGAATTCGGTAGTGAGTTGCTCGATTGCTTCATTTTTAGCTTCAATGTTTGCTTCGGTAATAATGTAAGCGGCAAAGTAAACAACTTGTTCAATTGTTTTGATTGGTAAATCTAAAAGTAAACCAATACGGCTTGGTGTTGAACGAAGGTACCAAATATGAGTAGTTGGTACAGCTAGTTTGATGTGGCCCATTCGTTCACGTCGAACGCTGGAGTGAGTTACTTCGACGCCACATTTTTCGCAAATTACACCTTTGTAACGAATACGCTTGTATTTTCCGCAATAACATTCGTAGTTTTTGGTTGGACCAAAAATTCGTTCACAGAATAAACCGTCACGTTCCGGTTTTTGAGTTCGGTAGTTAATGGTTTCGGGCTTTTTAACTTCACCATGCGACCAAGAGAGAATTTGCTCCGGAGAAGCAACGGAGATGGCAATGGCGTCGAAGTTATTTATGTCCTTTTTTTGGGTTGGAGAGGCCATAGATTAGCGAGGTATTAGAGAGTAGTTAGGTTTCTAAATGATTATTAAAGTCCTAGATCTTGATCGATATTGATTATTCCCGGATCGGTGTTTGCTGGAGGAGGAGTGCTGACTGGTACAGTTTCTGCTGGAATGTAATTGTCGTTATGATTATCTTCGTGTTCATCACCTCTTTTTTCTAGGATGATGAGATCTTGGATAACGATTTCTGTTTTTCTTAGACGAGTTCCATCTTCTGCTTCCCAAGTGCGAGTCTTTAGGTAGCCTTCGATGTA
>PFRW01000051.1 GCA_002788755.1 Candidatus Peregrinibacteria bacterium CG_4_9_14_0_2_um_filter_41_14 | reverse complement strand
CGCCAAATCCTCATATTTGTCCAACAACGCCTGGGTCCGATACGGGACTTGGTAGTGATACAGGCAATGTTACGCCACCAGACACGGGTGGCGATTCTACTGTCGAGCCGGATGTAGTTGGTGATCCTGGATTTCCTACATCACCATCACCAGAACAGCCCAAGGAAGGTTGTGCGGTTGTTGGTGTCAGTCCCACAACACCGGAATCAATTGGCACAGAGATTGGGTTTGCGGTTTTAGTCGCATTAGTTATGGCTGCATATCAACAAGCAAGACATCATACTAAAAAGTAGTTGATCTTTAGTGTTGTCCCGGGAACAGATTTCCTATATTTGCGGTTCTGTTGTGTAATTCTTAGTTAGTTTTTTGGGAATTATTACCAAAGTTGCAAACTCCCATAGTTTCCCTTATTGTATCTTAGCTTTATTTAAAATTTTTATCATGCCTTTATGGCTCGCAATTATATTCGCAATTTTAATTCTGGGGTTTCTGATTTTTATTCATGAGTTGGGACATTTTTTGATGGCCAAAAAGAATGGTGTGAAGGTGGAAGCGTTTGGAATTGGCTTTGGTCCCAAGTTAATTAAGAAGAAAGTGGGGGATACGGTTTATTCATTAAATATTATTCCGTTTGGTGGTTATGTGCAGCTTTATGGGGAAGATGAAACGGATGGGGGGATTTTGCAGTCGAAACATAGTTTTGCGAGTAAGACACCTTGGCAACGGATTGAGATTTTGTTGGCGGGGGTGGTGATGAATTTGTTGGTGGCGATTGTGTTGCTAACAATTGGTATTGGGTTTGGGATGGATCCAATTATTGGGGATTTGGATGATTTTAGGGATAAGCTGGAAAATAGTGAAATTTTACATGTGCCAAACTTGGTAGTGAAGTCGGTGGCTGTTGGTTCTGAGGCCGATAAAGCTGGTATTCAAAAGTTGGCTCGTTTAGTTGAAATCGATAAACAGGCTCCGGAGACTTATGTGGAATTGTCTGAGTTGTTGACGGCGCCACTTCCGCAGGATCATGAGTTTGTCTTTAAAAATCCGGATGGGCAAACGGTGCAGGCGCATGTGTTTGCTGCCGGAACAGTTACGACTTTTGGTGCTAATATGTATTCGCCGGCAAATTTGTTGCGACCTAAAGTGTTAGAGTTGGATGTAACAAATAATTATGATTTGGCGGTTGGTGATGTAATTTTGCGGATTAATGAGCGGCCGGTTTTTAATGCTGAAGATTTGGCAAATGCAAGTTTGATCGATGTGAATCGGATTCTTGTATATAGAGGCGGCAATGTTGTTGAGTTAAAGGTACAGGCAAGTAATGAGCACAGTGTTGTTATTAGTGATGTTTTAGAGGGCAGTCCCGCGGCCAAAAATTTGGTTCCTAAAGCAGGAATTTTGGTAGCTGTAAATAATATAAAAGTAACATCGGCAATGCAGGCTAGCCAAACTTTGAATGAGTTGGCGGCACCGATTACGTTAAAATTGTTAGTAGAGGGCGTGCCGCAAGAAATCCAAATTTTAGAAAAAGATAATGGGCGAATTGGTGTCTTTTTGGATGAAGTGATTATGATCCGGCCAATTGTAAATAAGATTGTGATGTCGCCTTTGTTGGGATCGATTATTACGGCGAAAAAATTGCAGGCACCTTGGCCTGTGGCGCCTTTTGTTGCTGTCACAGAGTCTTATCGATTAGGGAAGACAACTGTGAAAAGTTTTGGTTCGGTAGTGGCAAGAATTTTTACCAAGTTTGAAGTTCCGGATGAAGTAGGCGGACCGGTAGCGGTTACACAAATTACAACGCAGTTTTTGCGGTATGATAAAGAGTCGTTGATTTGGTTAGTGGCGCTTATTTCGTTGAGTTTGGCGGTTATTAATGTTTTGCCAATTCCGGCGTTAGATGGTGGACGCATTTTGTTTGTAGTTATTGAGGTGTTTAGAGGCGGCAAAAAGCTTCATCCGCGGGTTGAATCAATTATTCATTTGGTCGGGTTTGTCTTTTTGATTTTATTAATTTTAATTATCAGTTTAAAAGATGTAATTCGGCTGGCAGAATAAGTTGCGTTAATGTACTGTTTACTTCCTGATTTCATCTGTATTATTTATGAATCAAACTGATATTTGGCGAAAGTCTCTAGATATTTTACAACAAAATATTAAGAAAGCGGATTTTTTAGTGTGGTTTCAGGGCACGAATATTTTAAAAATTGAGCAAGGTGTAGCAATTATTGGTTTGCCCAGTATTTTTGCTAAGGATTGGTTTCAGAAACGGTATCGAGACGATATTAAAGCGGCATTAAAAGCGGTGGATGATACGATTTATGAGATCGATTTTGAAATTGATACGTCTTTAGTGGCGGATGGCAGGGGCGTTGATTTGCAAACGATGATGAAGTCGCAAAAAAAGAAGGTGCGCAAAATGCCAAATCGGCAGGAGGTCAAAGTGGCAGGTGAAATGATTAGTAAAATGTTGAATCCTAAATATAATTTGGAAAACTTTGTGGTGGGAGGGGATAATCGCTTGGCGCATGCGGCTTGTTCGGCAGTGGCCAGACGCCCGGGGGCGGCTTATAATCCTTTGTTTATTTATGGTGGTGTTGGTTTGGGCAAAACACATTTGTTGCAAGCTACGGGTAACGAAATGTTACGAATGCACCCGGATGTAAATGTGGTTTATGGCACAGCAGAAAAATTTACTAATGAAATTGTGGATGCAATTAGAAAATACGACACACGTAGTTTTCACCGTCGGTATCGGAATGCGGATTGTTTGATTTTGGATGATATCCAATTTTTTGCTAATAAAGGCAAAACGCAGGAGGAATTCTTTCATACTTTTAATGAGCTTTACGATGGTAATAAGCAAATTATTATAAGTTCGGATCGTCCGCCTAAAGAGTTGGCGGGGTTGGAAGATCGTTTGGTTAGTCGATTTGAAATGGGGATGATTGTAGATGTTAGTATTCCCGATTACGAGACCCGTTTGGCGATTTTGCAAAATAAGTGTCAGGAGCAGGAGGCGTTGTTACCTAAAGAGGTTTTGGAGTTTATTGCGTTTAATTGTCATCATAATATTAGGGAGCTTGAGGGCGTATTAATGCAGTTAATTGCTCGGGCAAAATTGCAGAATTCGGCAGCATCGGTTAATGATGTGCGCGATATTTTAAAGCGGCTTGGGCGGACGGAGGAGGTTAATCAATTTGGTAATGAGATGATAGCGCCAAAATCGATTACTAGTAGTGATGAAATTTTAGATAAAATTGCTGATTATTTTAATGTGACAAAATCCGATTTAATTGGGGACCGTCGAAGTCGAGAAATTATGATTCCTAGGCAGATTTCGATGTATATTATGCGACATGAATTTGATTATGCGTATGAAAAAATTGGCGATGTAATGGGAGGTAGAAACCATACAACGGCAATGCATGCGTATAGTAAAATTTGTGATTCGTTGCAGGTTGATCAAAAATTGGTACGAGATATTGGTGCGATTAAAAGAGAGATGGGGCTTTAGCTTTGATTTGATAATTGGGTTTCTTTGCGATAGAATTCCTTTGTTAAGATCTGTTTATCCTTAAAATAAATATAATTATGACTATGTATTATCGTCGTCGTAAACGTCAACGACGCTTACAATCCTATTTATTCCCTTTAATTATTTTGGTTCTTGTTTTTGTTGGTGGGTATTTTTTGGTAAAAGGAGTTGGCTATTTGTTTAGCATGGGGAATGATGATGCCAAGGTGGCACTTTATTTAGAGCAAGGGTCAGTAACGGTAGAGCCATTTGGTGAGGATGCGCCACTTACACAAATTATTCCGGGTCAACCGGTGTTTGCGGGTGATATTATTCGAACCGGTTCTTCTTCACGAGCGGTTTTAGTCTTTTTTGATGCAACGCAAATTAGATTAGCTCCAAATTCAGAACTTGAAATTGATCAGGTTGAGAGTAGTGATAGTAAGGAAGTAGTTCATTTAAATTTAAATAGAGGTGAAGTTTGGTCTTCTGTTCTTGGAACTGATCCAACAAAGGAATATGATTACGTGGTTTCGACTGCGAATATGAACGTGAAAGCGACAGGCAATAAGTTTGATGTGAAAGCGCAATTACCTGAGTATGTGCGTGTTTTATCTGGTAGCGTTAGTGTTGAAGTAAAGACAATTGAAGGTGGTGAACAACGTGTTTTGGAGTCGGTTCCTGTTAGTATTGCTCAAGAGTTAACATTAACACCGGCAGCGTTGGATGCTTTTGTGGCACGTAGTGCGGCAGAAGTTTTGGGCGCAATTAGCGAGCAGTTTGAAAGATCGGCTTGGTATGATTGGAACGTGGCCTTGGATTTAAATCCGGCTTTGGTTTTGAGCTTTACCGGCAATTCTCCGTTGGCTAATGTAGGTGGACCGGATGAAGCTCCAACAGTTACCGAAAATCCTGACGATACGTTAACTGTGGAAGACGAGACAGCTACAGAGGATGAAGAACCCGCAACAGATACAAGTGCTTTGCCGGCGCCATTAGTAAGTAGTCCGGTTGTTGGTGCAAGCTTGAGTACCGGTTCTGTTGTAATTGAGGGGACGACAAGCGCTACTACAGAAAGACTGGAAGTTACTTCCTTTGAAGATGGTCGTGCTGTGCCTTATGTATTACAACGTTATGAAGCCGGTTCTAAATCTTGGCGCTATATTGCAACATATGATGGTGGCAATTTGGCTGAAGGTGAAAATAAATTTGAAGTACGGGCAATTGATGCTGATGGCAATAAAAGCGAACCAACAGTCGTTACGTTTACGTATACAGTGCCTGTGGCAGAAGGTGTTGATATTGTAACAACGCCACCTGCGCCACCAACGGCAGAAGCAGAGGCAGAACTTTAGCGTTTAGCGTAGATATTGCGTTTTGTTAGCTTCGTGTTCGGCATTTGTTCGACCATAAATTACTTGGGTCGAATTGGGTGGTGTTAGGTAAAACCAATATTCGGAGTCTATAGGTTGCATGGCGGCTTTTATTGTTGAAAGACCGGGATTGTTGATGGGAGTTGGTGGTAACCCCTTAAATTTACGGGTGTTATAAGGGCTGTTGTCTTGGAGATCTTGATAAGTGAGGGTGCGGTCGTTTTGAGTATATAGAAGAGTGGCATCGGCGCCTATGGCCCAGTCGTTATCGAGACGTTTCCACAGGAGTCCGGAGACGGTGGGGAGGTCGGCTTTGGTTTTGATTTCTTTTTCTAAAATTGAGGCCATGGTTAGTACTTCGTAAAAATTGTGGTTTGTTTGGTTTGTGATGTTTAGTTGGTTAATTTGGGTGGTGAAGTTTTTTATTAACTGATTAAGAAATTGGGCGCTGTTAAAATCTTTGGGATTTAAAAAATATGTATCGGGGAAGAGGAAGCCCTCTATGTTACGATTGTTGCTTAAATATTGGCTGTAAGAAAAGTCGGCAGGCAGGGGACATGTTTTGGTGCATTCTAAAAATTCACCGCTATTGATTAAATTGAGTTCGGTTAGTTTTTGGTCGATTTGGGCAATGGTGTAGCCTTCGGGGATGGTTAGTCGGAAGTTTTCGGCGGGTTGGGTGATGATTTGAAGGATTTGGGCGGGGCTGGCGTTGCTGGGAATAGAAAAGGTGCCGGCTTGAATTGCCGGGTAGTCTTTAGCTTTTAATCTAAATAAAATTTGGCTACCAATAAGGTCATTATCATCCAGTTTTTTGGCGATTTCTTTACCGCTGGTGCCTAGGGGAATGTTGAAAGTAACTGTAGTTGGGACAGATTCCCCTGTAAGAAGTTTGATGACAATAAAAACAACAACGGCAATGACGGTAATTTTGGGCCACAGTGGTTTACGTTTAACTTTGCGGATGTGAAAGTTCATATTTTTATTTTTTGGATAAAGCCAAATTAACCGCTAAGTCCAAGGTTTCCCATAATATCTTTCATTTCTTCGGCAGCAATTTCTTGTGATTTTTTGATCGCTTTATTAAAGGCGGTTGTAAGTGCTGTTTCTAGTTTTGGTTGATCGCTTAAAAGGCTTTTGTCTTTGATTTCAGTTTTGATTATGGTTTGTTCGCCGTTAATGGTAATGACGACACCATCGGCTTCGGCTTCAATGTGAATGTTGGCTAGTTTTTTCTTAATTTTGCGAGCCTCCTTTTGCATTTTGTATAAGTCTTTTGCTTTATCAAATACTCCCATAATTTTGTTTGTTAAATTTTGTGTGAACTATAGAGATTTATTATTTTACGGTCAACTCACCGGCAATATTTTTTTCCATAATTTCGCGAATTTGGTTGAGGTCTTTGGTTTGACCGAGTGCCCACATTAGTTTGGTGGTGGCTGCTTCTAGTGTCATATCTTGGCCGGAGATTGCGCCGGAGTCAAAGGCGGCGACACCGGTTTCGTATAAATTCATATGAACGGTACCTTGATTACATTGTGTGGCAATAACGACGGGGATGCCCATTTCGGTGGCTTTAACAAGACTAGGTGTTAATGTTTTGGCACCATTAGGGATATTGCCTGCGCCAACTGCGGTAATGACGATTCCGGAAACACCGCTGTTGAGGAGGGCGTCAAAATGTTTGGGGTTGAGGCCGGGAATAATGGGGAGGACGACAACATTTTCATCAAAATTAGCTTTAAGCGTTGGTTTTTTGTTTGATCGTGGTTTGTGAAAGCTGTTTAGGGTTATTTCTGATTTTATGTTGCCAATAAATGGGTATTTGTTAGAAACGAAAGCGCTAAAATCTGATTCGCTTTGTTTAGTTGAACGGTTAGCGCGCAGAATTTTACTTCCAAAGGCAATGACTACTTCTCCTAAATTCATGGAGGCAACTGCCATGGCGTTGATAAGGTTTAATTTTGCATCGGTACGCCAATGGCTAATAGGGAGTTGGGCGCCGGTGAACACTACTGGTTTGCCTAGGTCTTGTAAGGCATAGGATACGGCGGAAGAGGTAAAGCTCATTGTGTCGGTGCCGTGGGTTACAACAAAGCCGTCATAATTGCTAATGTTGGCTTCAATAATTGTAGCAATTTTTTCCCAATGGGTAATTTGAATATTGGTGCTGTCGACGCTGGTAATAAATTGGCTATCGATGTTGAAGTGGTCGTTTAATTCGGGGATTAAGTTGGTGAATTCCTCGGCGTAGGGGGCTGGGGCTAGTGTGTTCTCTAAATTGTTGACCATTGCAATTGTACCACCGGCAAATAATAGTAAGATCTTAGGCTTTTTCATTATTTTTGAGGTTAGATAGTTGGTTATTTAAAGTTTCATTTTCTTTTTTTAATTCGAGCATTTTTAACTCTCGCCTAATCATTACTTTGGTAAGACGTTCGTTTTCTTTTATTTGGCGTTGGTATGCTTTTATTTTAGTACTGATATGTGTTTCTGTTTCACATGTTGAGTAGCTTTTGTTGATGGCGTAGATGAAATTTTGTATGTTTTGATCTAATTTGGAAATATCCGTTAGGCCTAAATGTTTTTTGATTTGTTTTTGCAAAGTTGGGTGAAGTGTTTGGTCCATATAATTTGTAAAGAATTTTGTCTGTGTGATTGTATATTATTTTTAGGTTTTGTACAAACTTGCCTTAATTTTCTATTGCTCTTTTATATGTTTTTGGTTACTATCCGCCTGCTTTTGATAATTTAAGAAGAATGTTATGGTACAAGTTGCTCTTTCAGCCCAAAAAAGGGATTTAAGTATTAAAGCTAAGGATTATCGCAAGGATCGTCAGTTGCCTGGTGTGGTTTATGGTCATGGGTTTGAAAGTGTAAGCGTAGTAATGCCGTATGAATTGGTACGAAAGGCTTATCTTAAAGCTGGTGAAACAACTATTGTTGATTTAGAGATTGATGGAGACGTTGTTTCTGTTTTGTTTAAGGAATTACAATTTCATCCTGTTACAGATCAAATTAGACATGTAGATTTTTATAAAGTGAATCTTAAAGAGGCAATTACTGCCATGGTACCTATTGAATTTGTTGGTGAAGCTCCTGCCGTAAGAGGTTTGGGCGGTACATTAACACCACAAATGACTGAAATTGAAGTTAAATGTTTACCAAACAAGATCCCAAGTTATTTCGAAGTTGATATTAGTGTCCTTGCTGATTTCCATATGGCAATTCATATTAGTGATTTAGTCATTCCAAATGATGTTGAGTTGCTTGAAGATGCTGAATCAACGATTGTTACAGTATCTGCTCCACGTGCAGAGGAAGAAGTTGCTGATGAAGGTTTGACACCGGAAGAAATTGAAGCAGCAGCAATTGCAGCGGGTGAACCGGAAGATGAGAAAAAAGATGGTGATGGTGAAAAGTAGTAATTGTATTTTGTAGATTTTAAAAAGGCCCTTCCTTAGTTGGAAAGGTCTTTTGTGTTGATTAGTTAATTAGTTCTTGAAGCAGTTGTTTCATGTTTTTGATTTTGTCAGCTTCAATATCCTTTTTGGTAATGATACGGAGTTCGATTTCGTCGCCGGTGCTGATGTCATCCGGTAAAAGTTTGATGGGGAAGGCAAAGCGATGACCAGTTTCGGTTAGTTGCACGATGGCGTTTGTTTCTTGAAATTCGGCAATTGTGGCTTGCATACTACTGTTTAAATGAAGGCTTTATTGTATGCTTTAAAATGCCATGCGGCAATTTGATCTTACAAAATATAATTGCGGTAGTGAAATTAATATTGCTTAATCAGTTCCCAAAGCATGTGGACGGGGACACCGGTGGCGCCTTGGTGAGACGTGGGTGTGTTTTCGGGGGTCCAGCTGGAGCCGGCGATGTCTAAATGGGCCCAATTGTGGTTGTTGATGAATTTTTCGAGGAAGGCGGCACCCATGCTGGCACCGGCGTTTACACCGGCGGTCCAGTTTTTGTAGTCGGCGATGTCGCTGGCGACTTTATCCTGAAAGTGTTGAGTTAGGGGGAGATGCCAAATTAGGTCGGCACAGTTTTTGCTGGCGGTTTCTAGTTTGTTGTAGAGTTTATCGTTGTTGCTGACAACACCGGTTATTTGGAAGCCAATGGCAGCAATGCAGGCGCCGGTTAAGGTGGCGATATCTACAATTATTTCGGGATTATATTTTTTGGTACTGTAGGCAAGGGCGTCGGCTAAGACGAGGCGGCCTTCGGCATCGGTGTTGGTGATTTCGACGGTTTCGCCGTTGTAGGCGGTTAGGATATCACCCGGTTTCATGGCTTTGTCACCGAGAAGATTTTCGGCAGATGAAATAACACCAACTACGTGTAGATTTGGTTTTAGTTTTGCTAAAATTTGCATTAGTCCGAGAACACTGGCGGCACCGGCCATGTCGCTTTTCATATCTTCGATATTGTTGGTTGGTTTGATGTTTAAGCCGCCAGCATCAAAAGTTACGCCTTTGCCAACAATTAACAATGGTTTTTTGTTAGTTGGTTTGTTTTTGTATTCCATAAAAATTAGACGGCTTTCTTCGTGGCTGCCGGCACCAACGCCTAAAATTAGGCCCATTTTGTGTTTTTTGAGTAGTTTGTCGTCAAAAATGGTGACTTTAATTTGGCGAGACAGTTTGCCGATTGCGAGTGCTTCTTTTCCTAATTGCGTAGGAGTGAGTTCGTTGGGCGGTGTGTTAACTAAATCACGTGTGTAATAAATTGCTTGGGTGATTGTGTTTAGTTCGTCAAATTCGGTATTGGTGAGTTTGCTGTCGGGGCTTATTACTTGGATTTCTTTATAGATGTGTTGTTTCTTTTTTTTGTCGTTGATGTAGGTGTCGAATTTGTAGCTGCCAAGTAAAAAGCCGAGGGCAAAAAAGTGCATGATTTTAATGTTTTCTTTTTTGTTGATGGGGAAAATGGCAACTTTGTCGTATTTGTATTTTTTGATGGCCTGAGCGGTTTTGGCGCCCATTAACTTTTGTTGTTCGGAGTCAAGTTTGGCTTTTTCGCCTAGGCCAATAAAATAGATACTGACGTTGGTTTTGCCGGTGGCGGTGTGAAAAACTTCGATATCGCCGCGTTTGCCGGTGACTTTATGGTCTACTAAATGGGCTATTTGTTTTTGGAGGGTGGCTGGTAGTTGGTCGATGGCGTCTTTAAGTTTGTTTTCAAATAGAGGCAAAAGGATTGCATCAGCTGTAGTATATGTTTTGAGGAGATTTAACTTCATTTTTGTTTTTGGTTAGGGACTTTTTTAATTTAGCTAATTTTGATGATTTATTTAAGTGGTTCTTTGTTAATTAGTTGCTTTTGTCTTCTAATACAGGCTTATTTATGCTATAATTATTAGATTCTTAGTAATTATTTATGCCAGACGATACCGTTATAGAAGGCGAAACTTTGGATGCTGAGCCATCAAATGTTCCAGAACCTAAGCCGGAACATATTCCGGGTGATGGTGGTGTTATTGATGAAGTTAAAGGAATTTTGGCAGAGTTGCACATTGGGCGCAGTCATTTTTTTGGAATTATTGCTTTTATTGTATCGCTCATTTTAATTATTGTGGCGAGTTTTGTTTTTTTGTTGGGGTATTTGAACGATAGCGTGGATCCTTTGGCTCAGCAAAATAAGGCACCGGAGATAGTGGTAACAGTGCCGGCTGTAGATGATGGTCCGGGCTTTTTATCTCGTATTTGGAATAAAGTGACCGGTGGCAATAAGGATGAAGTGATAACTGAAGAACCTGTTGCAACTGAAAATCCTGTTGTAACCGAGACTCCTGTTGAATCGGATATATCAACAGTTAAAGTGGTGACTGATATTGGTAAGGAAGAGGCGTTGCCAACCTCGAAACCGGTGGAAAATTTAAGTACGGATTTGTTTATTGTGATTAATCAGCTTGGGGCAGTGGATCAATTGCCTAATCGTTTAAGTTACTATGTGCGAACTTATCGACGAATGCAGAACATTTTTAATACAGACATCTTTTTATTGTTAGATAGTAGTTCGGTTCGTAATGCTGCTTTTGATCAGTATTTAGATGATTTGAAGGCGAGTTATGCGGAGGCGACACGAGCTTATGAGGATATAAGACAAGAGACCGCAATTTTAAATGAAACATTGGTACGATTGGAAGAAACAAGGAATGCGTCTGAAGAACGTTATTTAGATGCGGCGGATCAGCTTGCCAGTGAAAGGTTACCGGAATTGCTAGAAACTTATCAACGCTTAGCAGAGCAGTACATTGTGGTTAGATCGGAAGTGCGTGCGCGGGAGCAGATTATTGTTCGTTATGAACGTGGTTTACCCATTGTAACTGATAAAATTTTGGCGGTGGAATCAAATCGAGATGCATTTGTTAAAGGTGTAAAGGTGATTGATTTCCCGACGATTGACTTGGACTTGGTGATTCCGGCGGAATAGTGTATTGTTTGGGGTATGAATTTTTTTGCACCAGTTTTAGATCGAATTAAAAAGCAATCTCCTTCGTATGATATGGAGCGGATTGTTCGGGCCTATGAATATGCGCGTGATGCTCACGAGGGGCAAAAGCGTTTTTCGGGGGAGCCTTACATAATTCATCCGGTGGCGGTGGTCGATATTTTGTTGGATTATAATCCGGATGAGGAGATGATTATTGCGGCTTTGTTGCATGACGTTTCTGAGGATACGGATCGTACCTTGGTGCAGATTGAAGCGGAGTTTGGTCCAAAAGTGGCCTATATGGTTCAGGGGTTGGAAAAGTTAAGTAAAGTGAGATCGCGTATTGATGAGCCTTATGCGGAAAATTTGCGGCGGATGTTTGTGCATATGGCGGCCGATTTTAGAATTATTATTATTAAACTTTGTGATCGCTTACATAATATGTCGACTTTGGAATATGTTAAACCGCATAAACAAGAGCGAATTGCTACGGAGACTTTGGATGTGTATGTGCCAATTGCAGCGCGTTTAGGTATTTATAATTTAAAAAGTAAATTAGAGGATTTGTGTTTTGAATTTTTGGAACCGGAACATTATGAAAATGTAAAAGAACAACTTAGTAGTTATAGTCGAATGACGGATCCACTAATTTTGGACATTAAGAAAACGTTAACTAAATGTTTGGCGGGTGGCGGTTTTAAAAAATTTAAGGTCGAGGCGCGTTTAAAGAGTTTGTATAGTATTCACGTTAAGTTGAGCCGTAAAAGTTTAAGTTCGGTGGATGAGATTTATGATATTTTTGCGATGCGCATTATTTTGCAAGATCAGAAAAAGGATGGACGGGAGTATACTGGGCATTTGTATGAGGCGTTGGGCGTGATTCATGGCATGTGGGCGCCTTTGCAGCAGCGATTTAAGGATTACATTGCTGTGCCAAAGCCTAATGGTTATCGGAGTTTGCATACAACTGTTGTTGGTTTGGGCCCAAAGTCGCGTAATCAGCCAACCGAAATTCAGATTAGAACAGAATCGATGCATGGTGAGGCGGAGCGCGGTGTGGCTTCGCATTGGCTTTATGGTGAGACCGGTGGCGCAACTGCGGGTATGGATGCTGAAGAAATTAGGAATAGTAGTAAGTTTGGTGAGCGATTGGGTTGGGTAAAAGCTTTAAATAGTTTGCAGGAAGAAGTATCTAATAATGAAGAATTTATTGATGACTTACATCGTGATATTTTTCATAGACGGATTTTTGTTTTAACACCAGCGGGAGATGTGCAAGATTTGCCGGCCGGGGCCACACCAATCGATTTTGCTTATGCTGTTCATTCGGAGGTGGGGAATCATTGTGCAATGGCTAAAGTTAATGATGCCATTGTGCCTTTGGATTACGAGCTACAAAATGGCAATGTTGTTGAAATTATTACGCGTGATAATGCAGAGCCAAATCAATATTGGTTATCTTTTGTTAAAACCAGTTCGGCAAAGAGTAAGATTAAAGGATGGTTTAGGTCTAATGCTGATCCTCAGAAAATTTTGCGCGAGGGTCGAGAAATTTTAAATAAACATTTGGAGCAAATTAGTAAGGCACCTTTGGATGCTGATTTACAGCTATTGAAAAATTATGGTGGTTGTAAGTTGACGTTGAAGGATCGAGAAGAGTTATTACGGGATATTGGTAGGGGAATGTTGTACCCGAATGTTGTGATTAAAACTCTATTTCCGGCAGAGGAATTGTTGCGTTCGCGGTCTCGTATAATCGAAATTAAGAAAAAGAAACAAGATAAGAAAAAGGCCATAGAAGAGGTTGGAAAAAATGAGGTTGTTGTGGATGGATATACGGATTTTCCGATAAAGATGGCGACTTGTTGTCAGCCAAATCCCGGTGATGCCATAATTGGTTATATTACCCGTGGGCGTGGGGTGACTGTGCACAAAAAGGCTTGTAAGGTAATTAATAATCGTAAAACGGAGAGGCTGATTGCAGCGCACTGGCGTAAGGATGTGGCGGCGCCAACTTACAGGGTGTCACTTGAGGTGGTAATGCAGGATCGTATTGGGTTGTTGTCGGATATTTCTTGTTTAACTTCGCAAATGGGCATCAATATTACAAAAATGGCACTTAATGAAGCGACCAATTCCACTTTTATTTTTAGAGAGTTTGAAGTGGCGATAAAAGATTATGATCAGTTGGCACGTTTAATTCAAAAAATTCAGGAAGTGCCAAATGTTAAATCGGTAAAGAAACTAGACTAGGGGATTTGCCCAAGTAGTTTGCCGTAATGACTTGTAATAGGCGAATGCTTTTGGCTTGAATGTTTGGATCAATTTGGATTTTGTTGAAATCGATGAGGTTGGTTTTGGTGGCGTAGTAGATTGTTTTGCGTTGGTTGAGATTAATTTGGACAAGCTGTTCCGAGTGATTGGGGATGCAGTTTGTGCAGAAGATTTCTTGTTGAGCCGGGTCGTAAGTGGCGTTGCCGGTGATTTCGGATTTGCAGCCGGGACAGGTTTTGAGATTTGGCAAGATGCCGATTTTGTCGAGAGTTTGTGCTAGAAAATAGATGATGCTGCTTGTGGAATAAATGTGGTTTGCAATATTTTGGTGTACTTGTTCAAGCATTACAAATAGGGAGGCTAGTGGTTCGTCTTCGGGGAGGAGTTGGCGATAAATCTTGCAGATGAAATGAATAAGTTCTTGAATTGGATGTGTGACTAGGTCGAGATGGGTGTTTTGGACGTTGGTTATTTCTTTGATGCTCCAAGTAGTTTGGCCTTTGTATAAAACAAACATTGCTTTGGTTAGCGGCTCTAATTTGCCTTGGAATTTGCCGGTTAGTTTGGGGCTGACTTTGGCTTTAGCGGTAATAACACCTAGTTCTTTGGTAAAAATTTGAAGATAAATAACGTTGTTGGGGGCTTGATTACTACCAATAATAAAGCCGTTGGTAAATTTTTCCCGAAAACGTGACATGTAAAAAAATTAATCGGCTAGAATGCCTTTGTGTTTAAGATGATTTTCGACGGTTAAAACACTGATGACGCCACTAATTATGCCAATGGCGATGAGTTCGATAATTAAGGTGAATTGAAAACTACCAGATAAAAGAATGGAGCGAAATTCCTGAATTGATTCCGGAATAAATATTTGGATGATTAATAGTAATATAAAGCTGAGGATGAAGGAGGCCACTCCGTATAAAATTCCTTCAAACACAAACGGCATGCGAATTGTGGCATGAGTGGCACCGACAAATTGCATGATTTGGATTTCTTTGCGGCGACTAAAGAGGGTAACGTTTAAAACGTTGAAAATAAGCAGGGCGCCGCCAATAGTAAAGGTTAAAATGACCCATAGAATAACTTGAAACGTAAAACCTTTAAGGTTGATCAGGTTATTGATTACGGTTTGGATTGTGCTACGTTGTTGATCGTTTTCGTTAACACGGAAGATGTTTTTGTATGGTTCGTTTTGAAACAGTTTAATTAGTTGGCGTTGGTCTTCGAGGTTGTTGGTTTTGATGTTAACAGTTGCCGGTAGCGGATTGGGGACGTTGTATTGGCTTAAAAATTTTGTGCTTTCCGGATATTTGGTGGTGATTTTTGTGAGGGCGTCGGCTGCGGTTTGGTATTGAGTATCGATAACAAAGGGTAGTTGGTTGATTTCGCTTATGAGTGGGTCTAGTGTTTTGGGGTCGATGTCGGTTTTTACGTAAACGGTGAGGGTTATTTTTTCGCTTAGGTCTTGAATAGTGCTGTGCGTGAGTTGATTAACGGCTAGCAGTACATTAAAAATTAGTAGGATGAAGGCGATACTTAAAATGGTGACGGCCGACAAAAAGCGATTGCGAATAATGGCGGTGATGGCTTCGTGGAAATATTTTTTAGTTCGCATTTTGTGCTTTTTTAATGATTGAGGATTTGTAGATTTGAGGTTGATACGCCGGTAGGCGGATAATTTTTGTGTTAAGTTTGAGTTCGATTATTTTATTTTGGAGTTGTTGTGTGAAAGCGTATTGATCGTATCCGAGGCAAATTATATCAGGTTTGTATTTTTTTAATACATCGTACTTATCTTTTTTGCTACCGAGAATTGCTTTGGTAACGGTTGGCCAGTTTGCAACTTTTTTTTGACGAGTTTTTTCGTTTTCGTCTGTTTTAAAGCCTTTAACTTGTTTGACCGTGTCGTCGCGGGCAATGATTACGTAAAGTTCGTCGCCAAGTTTTGCGGCTTCATTAAGGTAGTATTGATGTCCAATGTGAAAATAATCGAAAGTTCCAAAGGCGAGAACGCGTTTCATGGCTGCAAATTAGGGAAAACTAAGTCGTAAACCTGAAGAAATAACAATAAGCCGATGCCAACGACAATAATAAGTAAATCCCAAACGTTGGTGTTGGTTGCATCGGAGTCTAATTGTAGTTTAAATAGTGAGGCAAAGTAAAGATAGCTGACGATAAAGAAGGGGACATCGAGTAAGCGGTTGATTAGCCACATGCCTTTAAGCGCGATTTCGTTGGCGACAAAAAGACCGCTAATAAGGTGGACAAAGCCAAGAGTAGCGAAAAAATAAAAACTGACACAGTTAATATTTTGGTAAATTGCCGTAGTTTTGTTTTTGGACTCGGTATTTATATGGGGGACTGTTTCAATCATATATCTACTATAATGGAAGAATTTTCTCTTGTCACTTTTCGCTTAAATCCCTAAGCTTGGACTGCATTTATTGATCATTATAATATGTCAGATGTAAAAATTACAAAAGAGGTTGTGCAAAGAATTGCGCATTTAGCCCGTTTGGAACTAAGCGAAGCGGAAGTTGCCAAGTTTGCCGGCCAGTTGCAGGATATTTTAGGAGCAATTGAAATTTTGGCGGAGGTGGATACAGAGGGTGTGAAGCCAACCGCACAAGTTACCGGACTAACTAACATTTTTGAAGAAGACAAAGTTATTGATTTTGTCGAAGATAAAAAACGATTGCTAGGTAACGTTGATGGCGAAGTGATCGATAATCAAGTTGTGGTGCCATCTGTATTTAACAGTTAATTATGGAATTAAACACGCTTTCGGTTAAGGAGTTGTTGGAGGGTTATCAGGCGAAAACCTTTTCGCCTTTAGAAGTAGTAGACGCTTATGCTGACGCAATTAAACAAGAAAATCCCGCACTAAATGCCTATATTTTAGAAACGGTAGATGTGGCAAAAAGTCAGATTGATGAAAGTGCGCAGGGCAGTTTGGCAAATGTGCCAATGGCTCTTAAAGATGTTTTTTCGACCGAGGGAATTGAAACGACTGCTTGTTCCAATATTTTAAAAGGTTTTAAACCACCATACAATGCGCCGGTTGTAGATCGTTTATATGATCAAGGGGCAATTTTGTTGGGTAAGGTAAATACAGATGAATTTACATGTGGTGCTTCTAGCGAGACTTCCGCTTTTGGTGTGACTAAAAATCCGGCAAATTTAGAGTGTGTGGCCGGTGGTTCCAGTGGTGGGTCGGCTGCTGCTGTTGCCGCTAATTTGTGTGCTTTTTCGATGGGGACCGATACCGGTGGTTCGATTAGACAGCCTGCTTCTTTTTGTGGATCTGTGGGGTTAAAAGTGACTTATGGCCGGGTGCCGCGTTCCGGTGTTATTTCGATGGCATCGTCTTTGGATACGGTGGGGGCTTTAACTAAAACGGTTTATGATGCCGCCTTGGTTTTGGGTGCAATTGCCGGTAGTCATCGTTTAGATACAACTGCGCCAAATGTTAAAGTTGATGCTTATTTGGGTGGAATTAATAATTCGATTAAAGGCATGCGCATCGGTTTACCAAAAGAGTATTTTAGTGAGTCCGTAGAGCCTGATGTGCGAGCGCGTGTAATGGAAGCGGTCGAGGTTTTGAAAAATGAGGGGGCGATTATTAAGGAAGTTTCTTTGCCAATGACCAAGTATGGTGTGGCCGTTTATTACATTATTTCGCCAAGTGAGGTTAGTTCCAATATGGCTCGTTTTGACGGTGTGCGTTATGGTCCGCGTTTAGGCGAAGATCCTCAAGATTTATATGAATTTTATTTAAAAAACAGAGGTAAAGGTTTTGGCCCGGAAATGAAACGTCGGATTATGATGGGAACTTACGCTTTATCTGCCGGTTATTACGATGCCTACTATCTGAAAGCGCAAAAAGTGCGAACTTTAATTTGCCAAGATTTTGAGCAAGTTTTTGAGGAGGTCGACGTTTTAGCCGCTCCCGTTTCACCTTTCCCCGCTTTTAAAATTGGCGCGAAGTCGGATGATCCCGTCGCAATGTACAATGCTGATGCGCTCACAATCCCATCTGCCATTGCTGGTTTACCCGGTTTGTCTGTTCCTTGCGGTAATACCACCGATGGTTTGCCGGTAGGCTTGCAGTTGATGAGCCCGCAGTGGAGTGAGGCAAAGTTGTTGAATGTTGGGCATGCTTATGAGATGGCAGGGCGGTAGGGTCTTAATGAAGGGGTGCGGCGAATCGTGGATTGACATTTTTATTCCTTTGTTTTATAGTGTCGTATATTCATTTAATATATAATACTATGGAAAATGAAATTGGTTGTGATGAACGAGAAAATGGGGGGGGTGTTCAACCTATTCAATTGGATCAAATTAGGGGTGTGAGACAAAGAGCTTTAGATTTGATAGCATCTTCAGAGGTTCCTGCTGATGAACAGTCTCCAGATGTAGCTACTTTTGTTCATCCAGATTTTAAAATTAAGACAGTTGGATTAATGGAGCATTACTCAGCATCTGCAATATATATATTGGATAAAATTTTAGATGAACAGGAAAAGCCAAATTCTATTATTGTGGAGGGCATGGGAAATGCTACGCCAGAAGTGCAATATTTGATGGAGCGTGCGCAAGCAATGGGTATTGATGTGGAGGATGCTATATGTACTCCGTATAATTTTGTGATTGCTGATTTGGCTGGTGTATCACATAGGGATGCAATATGTGCACTGATGGTAGCTGAGTTACTAAGGTATAAAGATAATATTGGTTTGTTAGTGAATGCTATTAGTAGACTTTTTAATGTTAGTATAGCGAGTGTTGAAATTTTGTCCGTAATGATTGTTCAAAATCTTGAGACCGAAAAGAGAAAAGCACGAGTTACTTTTGAGAAATTGCTTACAGTGTCAAATGATATTAGTTGGCATTTAGTTAAAAATTTAGAGCTTAAAGGTAATGTATTGGCGATGGTTGGTGGAAGTCATACTAAAATTTTTGATCCCCAATTTAAGCCAAGTAAGTCTTATTCTGAAGAAGAATTATTAAATATCCGTAGTAGGATTGTTTTGCTTACAGCTAGTTCACCAGATACTAGTAACGCTCGAATGACGGAGGTTCTTGTAGATGTTGATTTTTTCAAAAAATGGGACGAATTAAAGGAGGAGCTTTCTTTAGATCCCAATAATGATCTTCTTAAACAACGTCTGAAAAGGCTTTTATTGCCTGATTATCAACGTCTTATGGATGAAGGTTTATATTTCTATGCACGCCAAAGGGCAACATCAATGTTGAAATATGGTGTTGAGGGTGCTGAAGCATTGTTGAAAGCAGCTAGAGATGTTTAATGATTATATTGGCGTATTTGAGTCCCCCCTACCCCGACCCCAAATACGCCTTTGTCGCTTCCGCAAACCTTTCATAAGTCTTTTTCCGTTCTTCCGGGTTGCGGCTTAGGGTGGTGAGGCGGAAGCCGGGGTAGGGGCTGAAGAAGTCGGAGGCGGGGACGCAGACAATGCCGGTGTTGGCGAGGATGTAGTAGGTGAAGCGTTTGTCGTCGGCTAGGTTTGGGGTGGCGACGGCTTGTTCGATGTAGGCTTTTACTTGCGGATTGGTGATGGGGAGGGTTTGGCGGTTGTTGAGGGAGCCTTGTTTAAAGCGGGGCATGAGGTAAAAGGCGCCTAGGGTTTTGTTGACGGTTAGTTCGGGAATTTGGTTGAGGGTGTCGGCAATAGAGTCGGCTACGGTTTGGAGTTCGGTGCTGTATTGTTGGTTCCAGGCGTTAAATTCGGGATGATTGTAAACGGTTGGTATGACCATTTGGGGGAGGGTGGAGGCGCAGACTTCTAAGAGAACGCGTTTTTTGACGGCTTCGCAGTAGTCTTTAAAGGCGGGGTCGAGGTCGGTGTTGTGGAATTCGAGCCAGCCGCAGCGGCCGCCGGGCCAAGGGATGTCTTTGGATAATCCGCGTAACACAATTAGGGGGACGCGGGCGTGGGCAAGTTCGGCCATGTGTACGTGTGTGTGGCCGGGGAAGACCATGCGGAAGTAGATTTCGTCGGAGATGATCATGACGTTGTATTTTTCGGCCAGGCGGGTGATTGCTTCTAATGTTTCTTGGCTGTAGATGGTGCCGGTGGGGTTGTTGGGGTTGATGACTGTTATGCCCACAATGTCGGGGTGGTTTTGGAGTTGGGCTTCGATGTCGGCAATGTCGGGGGCCCAGCCTTTTTCGGGGTCGAGTTTGTAAAAGATGGGGGCATTGCCGGAGCAGAATGATTCAAATGAGGCATGGGTAGGATAGGTGGGTGATGGTTGCAAAATGCGTTTGCCGGGGGCGACCATTTGGTAAAGCATGGCGATGCCGGAGCCAAGGCCGTTGGTAAAGAGGATGTCTTCGTAGTCTAAGGTAGATGATGGGCAAAATTGTTTGGCATAGGTAACGGCCCATTTGCGAGTTTCGATATTCCCGCGGGAGTGCGTGTACGCAAAACTGCGGTTGTCGGCGCGGTGAATTTCTTCGGTTAGGATCTCTTTTAAAAATTGAGGGACGGACCAGCCTTTGGCAACAGGGTCGCCAATGTTTTCCCAGGTTAGTTCCAGCGCAGGATCTAGCCCCTTGATTTTGTTTGCTACATCAACAATTTCACGGATTCCATAAACAAGTAACTCGGTATTTGGGTGAGCTGTTGGGGTTGTGCGCATGTTTGATTTTTTAGATGTCTGAATGTAGGATATCAGTAATATTTTAGTCGTCAATATATGGAAAAATCGAATTATACAGTTATAAAACAGGCAGAAAATTACGATATTCGTCGTTATCTTAGTGTAGGTGGTTTGCCACCACGGGTAATGGCAGTGTGGCCGGTTAGCAGTGGTTGTGATGAGTCGGAGTATAGCAAAGAGTTGGCAAAATTTAAGTATCAACTAACAAAAGACGATGTTGAATATACAAGTGGTGTGATTTGGGCAGAGGGGGACTCCGAGATTAAGATTGTTTTAAAAATTGATGTAGCTGCCGATATTAGTGATGAAAATATTCCGGCTGATGCCGAGATTGTAACTTTGGCCGGCGGCTGTTTTTGGTGTATAGAAGCGCCTTTTGATCAGATGGATGGTGTGTATGCAGCAATTTCCGGTTATGCCGGTGGTACAGAGGAGACGGCTCAATATGACAAAGTGGCGCGTGGACTAACGGAGCATCGTGAGGCGGTGCAGGTTTATTTTGATCCAAAGCAAACAAACTATGAGGAGGTCTTAAATTTATTTTGGCGTCAAATAGACCCAACCGATGCCGGGGGCCAGTTTGCGGATCGCGGTCATCATTATACAACGGCTATTTTTTATCGTAATGAAGAGCAAAAACAGATTGCGGAAAAAACGCGAGATGCGGTGCCGGAAAGCGGCAAATTTAGTGCGCCAATTGCAACCAAGATTTTACCGTTTACAACTTTTTTTAAAGCGGAAGCCAACCATCAAAATTTTGCCCAAAAGCAGGCGGCTTATTACCAAAGGTATAAGGCGGGGTCGGGGCGCGCGGGGTTTATTGAGGAGAATTGGGGAGGCTAAACCAACTCCCACAACAACTCAAAAATAGACCTCTGCGTATCCGCCAACTCTTGGTTTTGAATGATGATGCCCATGGGGCGGTCTTTGAAGGAGACTAGGGAGATTTTGTCGTCGTAGATGTTGGTTTCATTGTGAAAGAGGGCTTTTTGGGGGGGGAGGAGTTTGATGTGGCGGTAGTAGGTTTTGTCGGTGTCGTGGACGCGTTGGCCGTAGGTGTCGTTTGGGGCGAAGCCGCGGAGGTAGATTTTTTTGTTGGCGCGTTTAAGGACGTACTCTTCGTCGTAGTTGGGCCAGAAGTTGCGGAGGTCTTCGGAGTTGGCGTAGTTGAGGATTTCGGTGGAGCTGTTAAGGGAGTCTAGGTAAAGGGCTTTAACGCCGTCGATGCCTTCAAAGTAGCGGATGTTGGGGTGGTCGGCGTTTTTGTGGAGGCGGCGTAGGTCGGGGAGGATTTGTTTGAGTTTTTGGGTGCGTTGGTTGATTGATTCGTAAATGTCTTGGGGGTTGGTGGCATCAAAATAGGTGATTTTGCCTTTGCGGCTGGTGGTAAAATAGCCTTTGGCAATGAGTTTTTCGGCAATGGAATAGGCACTAACGCGGTTTAGGCGGGCTTGTTTGGCAATGGGGGTGATTGTGCTTTGGCCGCTTTGGAGGCAGGCAATGTAGAGGCGGGCTTCTTTGTCGGTCATGTTGGTATTGGCGGTAATTTCTTTGATCATGTCAATTTTAATTATGTTGTAGAAATCTTCTACAGTGTATGAGTTGTTAAAAAGCGAAGCAATAGGAAGGATCGACTTTTTGGGTGCTGTTGGCTTTTTAGACGCTTGCAGATCGGCTTAATTGTCAATATTTACAGCGCGGGGGAGAATCGTCTATATGATAGGTGTTCATTTTTTAATTTTGCTTGTATGACATATTCGAAACAAGAAGTTTTAGAAAAGAGTAGGGCGCAGGGGGTGCAGTTTATCGATCTGCAATTTTCGGATTTGCATGGGATGTTGAAAGCGGTGACGATTCCTGTTTCTAAGTTGGCGGATGCGCTGGAGGATCATGTTTGGTTTGATGGATCGAGTATTCAAGGGTTTACGCGGATTTTTGAGAGTGACATGTATTTAAAGCCGGATTTGACTACATTTGCGATTTTGCCTTGGACAAAGAAAACAAATAATGTGACTGCTCGGTTTATTTGTGATGTGTATATGCCGGATGGATCACGTTTTGAAGGTGACCCACGTTATATTTTGCAAAAGCAGGTGGAACGGGCTGCAAGGTTGGGCTTTGATTATTATGTAGGGCCGGAATTGGAGTTCTTTTTGTTTGCTCGTAATGGTGATGGTGAGCTCCAGACTTTACCGCACGATAAAGGTGGGTATTTTGATCAAGATTTGGATTTGGCAGCCGAGGTTCGATGTGAGATGACACATGCGTTACAGGAGATGGGGGTGGATGTAGAAGCGTTGCATCATGAGGTTGCTGAGGGGCAGCACGAAATTAATTTTAAGTATGGTTTGGCCGTTGCCACTGCAGACAACGCCTTAACGTTTAAGCATGTCTTAAAGTCGGTTGCTTCTAAGCGAGGTTTGCATGCTACTTTTATGCCAAAGCCGGTGGCTAAAATTAATGGCTCGGGGATGCACGTGCATCAGTCGTTTTTTAGTGAAGGGAAAAATGTCTTTTTTGATGGAGCAGATACACACAAATTGTCGTTGTTGGCTAAGCAGTTTATTGCCGGGCAAATGTTTCATATTAAGGCAATGAATGCGATTATGAATCCGTTGGTTAATTCTTATAAACGGTTAGTGGTTGGTTATGAAGCACCGGTAAATGTGGCTTGGGCAACGCGCAATCGATCAGCTTTAATTAGAATTCCACGAATTACACCCGGTAAAGATCAGGCTGTGCGTTGTGAGCTAAGATGTCCGGATCCAACGGCAAATCCGTATTTGGCTTTTGCGGTAATGTTGGCAGCCGGTTTGGATGGGATTGAAAAACAAATGGAGGCACCGGAACCGGTGGAAGAAGATATTTTTGATTTTAGTCCGAAGGAATTGGAAAAACGTGGTATTGGTTTTGTGGCATCAACCTTAAAAGAGGCGATTGATGAATTGCGTGATAATCCGGTAATTAGAGCTGCAGTGGGGGAGCATTCGTTTAAGGTTTATTATGCTGCTAAAACGGCTGAATGGAATGATTATCGCATGCAAGTTACACAGTGGGAGCGAGATCGGTATTTGGAGTTTTATTAAAAAGTGTAATAAAATGGAGGGCTTTGCATTATAGTTGTAAAGCCCTTTAATATTGGCAATGGAAAATGAAATTAATGTGGAGGAATTGGTAGCAGCGGCCAAGGTTGATAAAACCAAATTTGTTGCTTTGTACGATTTGTACTTTGATGCAATCTATCGATATTTGCTGACGCGATTGGGCGAAGTGGGTTTGGCTGAAGATTTAACAGCTGAAACTTTTTTGATAGCCTTAAATAAGCTTGATGGTTATACATGGACCGGCAAGCCTTTTATTGCGTGGCTGTATAAAATTGCGCTGAACGAATTACGGCAGCATTTTAGGAGTAAAAGTCGGAAATGGCGTATAAGGAAAAAATGCAACAGTTTGATTGGTCTGCGGATGCAGCTGATCATTCACTAAAAACGGAAGAGCTACAGGAAGAGCGTGCGCAAGATATTTTACAGGTATCGGTGGCTTTTACGGCGCTTAAAGTCCGAGATCAAGACGTTTTAACGCTTCGTTATTTTGAAGAACTTTCTTATGAAGATATTGCTAATGTTCTTAATACTTCCACAAGTAATGTGGGAGTTAAGCTTAACCGGGCTTTAAAACGGTTATCTAAGCATCTAACCCCAATTTACAATGACTAATTCGTTTAATAAACTTCAACAAACTCTCAAAAATATGGCTAATAAATTTAAAAAACAGATAGATGTTGATAAGCAGCAGTATTTTAAACAGACTTTACGGGCGCGGTTACTTGAAAAGGCTGAACAAGTCTCGCATGTTGGCGTTAAGCGTAATTGGCTGACATTTAAATGGTTGGCTCCGGTTACGGCGGTAGTAGTGCTTATTGCAGTTGTGACACAGTTTTTGGCGCCGGGCGGAAACTTGATTCTTTTGCCAAACTTGATTGATGTTGCCAGTGCTTACGATGAGTACAAAATTACACCTGTGACGGAAGTTAACGGTGCTGTGGCGGTTGATTCAGGATTTAAATTAACAAGCAAGACAATCGATCTGGATGTGAGTAGTATTCAAGCTAATTTAACATTTGCACCACTAACGGAGTTTGATCTTGAAAAGGTAAGTACCAATGAGATCACTATTAAGCCAAAAACTGAGCTACAGCCGGGAGAGATTTATCAGTTGGCCTTGGCGGATCAACAGTTGCAGTGGGCGTTTCAGATTAATGATGGGTTGCGTGTTACTTCCACCGTACCTGGTAAGTATGGGATAAATGCACCAATTAATTCGGGGATTGAGATTACTTTTTCACATGCTGGTTTGACTGTTGATGATTATAAAAAAATGTTTAGTATTAGTCCGGTTGTTGCTGGGCGTTTTGAAAATCGAGGTAAGACAATGTTGTTTGTGCCTGATGAAAGCTTAGCGCCAATGTCCATTTATACCGTGACAATTAAGGGTCGGGAGCTTGGTGAATATAGTTTTGAATTTGAAACAGGTAGGGGGGCTGATAGGGAGAGTTATTTCTCTATAATGCGGAGTCTTTATGAGTTTTCACCATTGGATAATCAGGGGATAGAGTTTTATGATTCTGCAAATAATGAGCAGGATATTGCTAATGTTGCGCTTACTGTTTATCAATATCCGAGTGGAGACGCCTTTTTGAACGAACGTCTTAATTATGTAAAAAATGCACCAAGTTGGACTTCTTATCAAAGTAGGAATTATAAGAGTGGTACGACTAACTTAACTAAAATTGTTGATTTGGAAGAATACGAAGCAAGATTGGTTAATGGGCGTTATCAGATTGGATTTCCGGACAAGCTGCCGGCTGGTTATTTTTTGATAAAATTGGCAAGTGCCGGTGGAGTGGGGCAGGCTTTCTTGCAGGTGACAAATACGGCTACTTACATCGATATTACCGAATCGGCCTCGTTGGTTTGGGTTAATGATATTGCTACCGGTAAACCGGTGGT
The DNA here is from genome assembly GCA_002788755.1 of Candidatus Peregrinibacteria bacterium CG_4_9_14_0_2_um_filter_41_14. Taxonomy (GTDB): domain Bacteria; phylum Patescibacteriota; class Gracilibacteria; order UBA1369; family UM-FILTER-41-14; genus UM-FILTER-41-14. The sequence continues at coordinate 18,829 of PFRW01000051.1, read as the reverse complement.
GGGGGCAAAAGTATCTGTGGATAAAGATGTTATTAAAACCGGAAAGGACGGTGTTGCTTTGTTTAATTATAAGATTGCCAATGATTCCGGTGTAGTGGTTGAAACAGAGGCGATGACTACATATTATGTACCGCAGTATAGTTTGGATTCCAAAGCGATTGGTGAAGATAGTTGGAATTTATTTATGACTGATCGTACTGTTTATAAGCCTACCGATACGGTAAAGTTCTCCGGCTTTTTACAAGGGCGATTCAGTAAGCTGAGGGGAAAAGCGGAAGTGATTTTGGTAGATGATTATTTTGGTGCAAGAACCAAACCTGCCGATGTCAGTAAGATTTTGGCAAAGCAGGGAATTGAACTTGATGGTACCGGTTCCTTTAGTGGCGAATTTAGTTTTGCCAATTTGAATCCTAATCAGTATTACACATTAGCGGTGTATCAAGATGATAATTGGTTAATGACGGAGGGGATTGCGATTGAAGATTATGTGAAGCCGGCATATGGTTTGGATTTACAGGCTGATAAGTATTTGTATTATTATGATGAAGATGTAAATTTGGAGGTTAAAGCCAATTTCTTTGACGGTACACCTGTTCCGCAAACAAAGATTAAATTGGATAATAATGTTTATACAACTGATGACTTGGGCAAGGTGACAGTTAAGTTGTCTCCGGATGAGGAGGCTTATCGTATGTCCGGTTTAGTGGGAGGTGATCGGCATACTGTAACGACTGTTAGTGAAGAATTGGGCTATATTGCTGACTCATTGGATATTGTTGTTTATCAGGGCCGCGAAGCGGTGGAAAATGTTGAATTTGATCAAGATGGTTTTGCTTTGAATATAGCGAAAATTGATTTAAATAAGGTAGATCGCAATGCACTTTCTATCCCTGATTTGGAGGATATTATTGTTGGGTCAGCAGCCAATGTAAGTGTGGTAGTGAATGTGGAAGGTTCACGGTATGACCGGGTGTTGGCTGGGGAATATTATGATTACGTTGGTAAAGTTACACGTAAAAAGTATGAGTACAAAAAGAGGACGAATTCGGTAATGAAAAATACTTTTGTGTCTGATGCTAATGGGGAGATTGATTTTAAGTTTGATGCGCCTTTGGATTCCGATTTTAATTATACGTTGTCGTATGTAGTTAAGTCGGGGCGTGACTATCAGGGGAGTAAATTTTTGAATCTTGGCACTACGTCTACTGATAGTGATTATTATAGTTTGGAAGCCACCGATGGCCGTGATTGGAATCAGTTTAATTATAAAATTGGGGAAACGGTCTCTTTAACCGCTGTTGGTCCAAAGTCGGCAAATACTGCTTATTTGTTTATGAATAAGCAGGTTGGAGGTCTTAATTACAAATTACAAAGTGATGCTAATTATGAGTTTAAATTTGGCAAGGAAGATGTGCCGAATGTGTATGCATCGATGATGGTATTTAATGGGCGGCATTATAGTCGTTCTACTACAATTGATATTGGTTTGGATACTAGCGATAGGGAACTAACCGTTAATGCCAAAGCCACTAAAGCCGAGTATGCTCCCAGTGACGAAGCGGACATTGAAGTAGAGGTTAAGGATGCCAATACCGGGAAACCGGTGGCGGCCAACTTAACTGTGCGCTTGGTGGATGAAGCTTACTATGCACTATTTAGTGAGGCGTTAACCGACCCATTGGGGGCTATTTATAAACATTTGTATTTAGATGGTAGTTATTCTTATCTTTCTCATACTCAAATAGATGATGTAAGTGGTGAGAAGGGAGGGTGTTTCTTGGCTGGTACTAAAGTTTTAATGGCAGATGGTAGCTATAAGGTAATTGAAGATGTACAAATTGATGATCAAGTTAAAACACGTGCGAGCGAGTGGGATTCAACGTTGGTGAATGGTCGTGTTACCGGGTTACATCAAACAAACGTAGATGAGTATTTGGTAATTAATGAGCGAATTAATGTGACCGGTGTGCATGTAGTGTGGGTAAATAATCAGTGGCAGTTGGCCGCTAAAATTAAAGTGGGTGATCGTTTGGTTACAAGTGATGGTGAAGAGGTTTTGGTTAATAGTGTTGAGCTTAAGCGGGAATTTGTCACAGTTTATAATTTTGAAGTTGAGCAGTATCATACTTATTTTGCGGAAGGAGTTTATGTGCATAACGATAAAGGTGGACGCAGTGACTTTAAGGATACAGCCTATTTTGCGTCTGTTAATACTGATAGTAGTGGTAAGGCAACTTTAAAAGTTAAATTACCGGATAATATTACCGAGTGGCGTTTATCGGTTGTGGCAATTAGCGGTGGTGATGTTGTGCGAGTGGGACGAGCGGTGGCACCGGTTGTGGTGACACAAGATTTGTTTGCTTTGCCGGTAATTAGTGCAGACTACAATGTTGGTGATAAGCCGCAAATTCCGGTACGTGCGTTTGGTAAGATTTTGGCGGTAACTGACAAAGTCGATTTTGAAATGATTGCAAAAACTTTAGGATATAATGAATCAAAAACGGGCAAAGCCTTTAGTAATAGCTACTTTGCATTGCCTTTAAAATTGGGTGAGCATGTGATTAGTACCGTTGTGAAGGCAAAAGGAAAGTCAGATAAAATTGAGTTGCCGATTGAGGTTGTTGATTCTCGATTTAAAGTAGCGGCACAAGCGGTTGTACAGGTAACAGAGGGGATGCCGTTTGCTGCTCAACAATATGATGGTCGTGTTAATTTGACCTTTGTTAATCAAGAACTGGGGAAGCTGTATCCGTTGTTGTCACGGTCTTTATATAATAATGTTGATCGAGCCGATTATGTGGCTGGTCAGTATGTGGCAGGTGAGTTATTGAATGAGTATTATAAGCGTGGTTTGTTAAAAGTGGATACACCGGTATTGGTTTATCAAGAGGCTAAAAATAAAGGTGGAATTAGTTTATTTGCTTATAGTGATGCTAGTTTGGAGGCGACAACAAAATTGGCGATTTTGGCTCCTGCTTTATGGAATCAAGAAGAGATGAAAATTTATTTTAATTCTGTTTTAAGTAATAAAAATCAATTGGTGGAAAAATTACAAGCTTTAGCCGGTTTGGCCGGATTAAAAGAGTCTGTCTTAGTGGATTTGGATTACTTGGTTGCAAATCAAAAGTTAAATAAGTTTGATGAGCAGTTGTGGGTGGCAGTTGCCTATGCCAAAGTTGGTGCTAAGTCAAAGGCCGCAGATTGGTTTAGGCAGGCGGTAGTAAGCTTTAATGCTCAAGAGTTTGTTGTGCCGGAGGATGCTGTGGCGGCGGAAACAATGTTGGCTTATGTTGCTTCAGAGCTTAATAGTGATCAACGTGATCGCTTATGGCAGCATGCTTATGCGACAAGTAGTGAATTTGTGGCTTCTCAAAATGATAGTGTTTTACTGGAACAGTTAATTTATACAAAGTCACGTTTAGGGAAAGGTTTTACCGAAGCGATTGAATTTAAGGTTAATAGTAAGAAAGTGAAATTGGTTGGTAATCAAACTTATGAAATGAATTTATTGCCCAAAGAAATTGCCTCATTAAAGGTGTCTGATATTAAAGGTGATTTAGTTGCAGTAACTGATTATGCTCAAAAAGTGGCTTACGCTGATGTTAAACAAGCTGATGTCCTTAAGATTAAGCGTAGTTATTGGGTAGATGGAAAACAAACGACAGCATTTAGCAAAGGGGATATAGTTAAGGTTGTCTTTGATGTGAATGTTGGGGACCACGAGGGGTCATATGTGATTGGCGATATTTTACCAAGTGGTTTGAAAGTGCTTCCTGTAGTTAATTATGCTGAGTGGTCTCAGGGTCGTTTGTATTTAAATTATCAGCTTGGCCAGAATGTACGTGCCAGTATTTTCTGTGTGATTGGCGATAATAGTTGTAATGACCATGACTATTACTATTATGCACGTGTGGTTAATCCGGGTGAATTTGTGACAGAGCCGGCCACACTACAAAACTTAAAAGATAAAGAGCAAATTGTTTTATCGGGAACAGACAAAGGGGTAGTGCAGATTCGTTAGTTTGCGCAAAATGTTGGCTTGTAATGGCAATTTGCTAATTTGTCTATTTGTTATTATAAATTGGATGGAAATTTAGATATAAAACAGGTTATGATGTATTTGATCGGATTTTATGTTTTATCCGGCGTGCCGATTTAGCGAAAACACCAGAAAAGATGCAGCGTACCGGGAATTACGCATTTGGTTGGTTACCAAGCGTTGATTCCGGGTACGGCTGCAGTACTCACTGCAATCTGATTAGGCAATAAACAGTAGTCGCTCCAGAGCAAAAAGAATTTCTTGTTGATTGCCTTTGGTGGTTTTGATTTTGCCGGTTTTAATGGCTTCGTCTAAATATTGAAGTCGGGCGTAAATTTGTTGTAGTTTGGGGAGGGTAATGTTGCGGCTTTGTTGCTTGAGTTTTTGCTGAACAAAAGGGTGAATTTTAAGTTCGGCGACTTTGTCAAAGTTGCTATTAACCAAATGGGTAATTGTGAGTAGTCGGATTTGATTTATGAGCATGTATAAGAGTCTAATTAGGTCTTCGCCGCGGTGGTACAAATTGTGGAGGATGGTTAGTTTGTTTTGTTTGTTGGTACTGGTTAGGGCGTCGGTTAGGTCAAAAATGGAATCGTGGAAGGGGAGGGTGTTGATGGCTTGAATGGCTTCTTTGGTGATTTCGGTTTGTGCATTGTATGTGCATAGTTTAGTGATTTCGGTGTCTAGTCGCTCTGGGTTTTGACTGAATTGGTGGCCAAGTTCTGTTGCTAGGTGGTAGTCAATTGTTTGGTCAAATTGGGCGGCTTTGTTAATGATCCATTTGGGAATATTATTTTTGTGAAGAATGGGAAAGTCTTTAACTGTGGCAATTTTTAGTAAGTCTTTGGAGGTTTTTAGGCGTTTATCGAGTGGTGTTGTTTCAAAAAAAACAAGAATTGTTGTATCTGGGGTTTCGGCAACTTTGCTGACTAGGGCTTCCAGTTCTTCTTTTTTGGCGGTACTAAAAAAATCGTGAACAATGATCAGGCGGCGTTCACCTAAAAAGGGCATTGTGTGGCTGCTTTGAATAATTTGAGAAGTGGTTATGTTTGTGTCAAAAACTTCTAAATTGATTTCGTTGTGCTTTGCTTTAAAGCTTTGTTGCCATTTGTTGATTTCGGTTTTGGCATCTTGTTGGTTGCTGCCGCTAAAGATGAAGATGTTTGGTTTGCTCATGGTGCTAAAATACCTTTGTGTAAGGAAAAGAGCCAGCTTATTTGCTGGCTCTTGGGGGGAAAACATCGCAGGACATCGCAAGGTCTCGCTGGGGCTCGACTACTGATTAACCGTAACTTCTTGAATAAAGTCTAAGGCATCGTTTAGCACAGAAGGTTCTGTGATTAGGAAGCGACCGAGGTCGTAGATGATGTTGAAGTCGTTGTTTTGAACTTCGAAACTGGTACCAATTAGGGAGCCAACTACTTCAAACGGGGCACCGGGGCGGCTTGTATCGTTATTGATGACCATTGGTGCAATAAGATTGTCGCTGTTTGGTAGGGCGATATAAATACCGCTTAGTTTTTTAGTTTTGTTGGTGGTAATAGCACCGTTGGTTACGGCGACTACAGATGGTGTGATTTTGGTGTTTTTGCTGTAAAGGATGTCACCATTAATGGTTAGACCTTTTTTAGCGACCAAAGTTACAGGGCCATCGTAATCGATTGTAATTGGGCCGGTTGTTGTGATTGTGTTGGCACAGATTACAAGTTCGTTAGTGTTGTTTGGATTGGCGTATTGACGAAGTTCGGAAATTGATCCGTTTCTTAGGGTCACGTTATCGCGAATTAAGGCATTGGTACAAACCAGTTCGGCATTACGAGTTAATGTTCGTAAAGGATTGTTGGTGAACTCGTCAGATAATTGTGATTGTAACTCACATAAAGCTGACGATAAGTTAGGGAAGATATCACTATTTTTACATTCGCCATGTTCTGGACGACGAGAAGCGTCTTCACCTGTACTTACGATTTTGTTGTCTGTTGGTTTAGTTGGAGTTACCACAATACCTTGAGTATTTGGTTTACCGTTACATTTTAGGGTATCGATACCGCCTTTAAATGTATCTTCTAGGAAGATATCGCCAAAGCCGAAGCTGCGGAAGGCTGGACATAAAACGGTAATTGTCCAAGTAGCAAAGTGATTTTCGGTATCGAATGCTTCGTTTGTGAATTTTTCTCCACAGAAAGTGTTGGTAAGGTTTTCGCAAAGGGCGGCATTAATCACTGTGTTTACGGTTGCTTTGTAAGAGATGTTAACCGGAGCGGTATTTGTAAAATGTTGTAAGGTGATACCGTTTGGATTAAGGATTGAGCCTGTGTAACAGTTAGTGGCGGCAAGTCCGGTACAAACTGGCAAGTTTACTCGCATCGATCCCGCTACAGGTACAATTTTGCCACCACGATCACCGCTGACAAAGCCTTCTTTACCAATAGTATCGAAGATTGTGACGTTGTTTGTGTCGCTTTGGAAGAACGGGTCTTTTTTGTAAGTGATATTGTAAGTCACTGTGTCACCTGGTTTTGCAAGACTGATATCAGCAGTTTTAACTAGGTTGTCGTTTTCGTCGGCCGGGACGTCGTTTCGGGCAATGGCAATGTCGGTACATTTTGATCTAAAGGCCGGATCTTTGGCTTCGACAATTACTTGTGTACCCGGTTGACCACCGCGATAAACAACGCGACGGGCACGGGTGGTAATGGCATTGCCAATCTGCGAACCGTCGGCAAATAGACCAACATTGGCAGGAACTGTGCGCCAAATGAAGTCACCTTTGTATTCGTTAGGTGTGTATTCAAATACAAATTCACGGCGTCCGCCATTGGCAGGGAAATGATTTGGTTTTAGGTTAGCAGCTAAACAGTATTCTGTTGGAGGAGGTAATTGTGATCGAGCTTCGTCTTCACATTTTTTGCCCGGAGCAACTTCACCTGTGGCAAAGACGCTAACTACATGGTCGGGTCCTAAATTGGTAAAGACGGCCGAACGTTTATCACCGGCAACCATCACGGTTACGTCGGTGTTTGGTCCGGTTAGTTTCCAGTTTAATTCGTTATAGTTGTTTGGATTAGTTTGCACACTGAATCTATGACTAGGTTCGAGTGGGTTAAACTTATCTGGAGTTAAGACAAGGTCATAACATGGATTTTGGGGAATGTAAGGGGCTACAGGTAGCTCATCTTTACATTGTTGCTCTGATCCCGGAACAAATACAGTAACAACTGTATCTTTGTTAAAGTTGCTAAGACGTGCCCGGTTGTTGCCGAGCATTTCTAAAGTACCAGGGCCTTGTTTAAGGGCTAGTACCGCTTTATCTGCATAGTCAGTTGGATTTGTGGTCCAGCTAAAATTAATTGAGCCATCGGCATTATTTACAACGTTTGTAATTTGTAGGTTTACACACGCTGCGCTTGGCGGTGGGGTTGGGGGTCGTTTGATGATGACGTCGAAATTAAAGTAGGTGATGTAAGCGGAGCTGCCAAAAAAGTCACCGTCGTTATTTATTGTGCCATTACGATTAACTGATGTTACTTGCGCACCATTACCAAATAATTCTCTGGCGTATAATTTATATGTGCGATCAGGATTGAGCGCATTATAGTAAAGAGCGGTATTTGGGATGTATTCTAAGACGATATTTTGATTGTCAGCACTTCGTACAACGACGTCATCTGTTACTTGTCTTGGTGTAGCGTTTGATGCTGAAAACGTTTGCGTAATTGTTTGTTTAAGTGAGGGTGTGGTTTGAAAGTTTTGTTGATTGTTCTCAAGGAATTGTCGAACAAATGTTTCGACATTGTGCGCAACACAAACACCATTGCCACCATCATTTAAGCTTGGATCACAGTTGTTGTGTAAATAAGCGTTAAAACGTAGTGTGTCACCTGGTAATACTGAGACGTTATCGACGTAAGCACCGTTTGTAAGTTTACGTACTTGTAAGAAATTTCTTTCATCAAAACGAGTGTAATCTTTGTATTCGTAATTTTTGTATGCATTAAAAGTTGGGGAGGTTGTACCATTGGGACATTCCTCTAATACAAGTCCATCTCTAAAAGTGTTTTGATTTGGAGTACATGTACTTTGTGCGATTGTGGCAGTTTGAAATAGCGCTAAGCTAAGTAGAGCGGCGGTGGCTGTTGCTGCCAGATACATACCGGTTTTTTTCATGATTTTCCATTTAGGCATTGTATAGTTTAGTTAGATGGTGCTTGTGGGGGTGGAGGGAAGTTTTCGAGATTCGGCCCTTTGTATTCGTAGTCGATGCCCGATAATCCTTGCTCCGCATTTAGTTCATTATAGTCTTGTTCGTATGGAAGAGGACCATAATGAGCTTTGTAATAAGATATACTCAAGAGAGTTACTATAACAACAACTACCGCTATTGTCAATAATACTGTGTAGTTAGTTTTCTTTTTTTGCATGGAAGATATTAGTTAACGAATTGTTAGTGTTTAGCGGCTTGGTTCTGTGGTGCCACCGCCACCTGTTACTGTTTTAGAGTCTTCTTTGGGAACAGCGGGACTGCCGCCGGTATCATCAGGGCGTGGGGTGGGTTCTTTGCCGCCTTCTCCGTCGCCGCCTCCTCCAGGTGTTTTCTTAGTTGGGACATCAGGTTTAAATGATAATCCTAGTGTAAGCTTGGCAGTGTCGGCGCTTTCTGTTGTCTTGTATCCGTGAAGTTTGTTCTCGGCGTAGCCTCCTAGCATTTCGCCTTGAGCATTGGTGACTTTGATTTCGATACCTTCATGGCTGGCAAAAGTTGTATTACCGCATCGAGATAAAAGGAGACTGGATAGTTGTGTTGGCATGTTCATTTCAATTTGCATTTTGTTGTTGCCTTCTCCTACTTCAAATTTATATGGTTTACCGTCTATTTGATTTTGACGTATTTCTTTTACAAATTGTAAAAATTCATTATAAGCGGGGCTCATTTCAGGGGCGAATTCTTGTCCGTTACCACTAAAGAGATTTAGTGGATCATTAATTAGGTCAGCTATTATTTGTGCATTTTGTGGACCCATCTTTAGTGCTAAGAAATTGATTGTTTTGCCACCTTGCATACCAATTGGTAGAGTTGCAAGTTTGATGGCTAATTGTGAGCCGAGTAATGTGTGGGCTTGATCTATAGCATTTGATGTTGATTCAATAGGATCGCTGAGTTCTAGGATGAATTTGGCTACAAGTTTTTCTTCGTTTGATGCACCTTCCTTGGTCAAGCTGTATTGAGTTATTGAGTTTTCTAGTATTTTAATGCTGCTATCATCATTGGTATCAACGTAGCGGTATCCTTTGTTTTCTAGGCCAACCGCTTGGTTGGCTGCTGTGGAGACGAAGTAGTTTTCGATAAGACCGGCGTCTTTTAATGATTGAGTGTTGAACTTTGTTTCACTTGGTCCCTGAAGGGCGATTTTAAAATCTTCTTTGATTTCTTGTCTAATGATTAGTATTTCTGCAGGTGTGAATTTTGTTTTAAGTGTAGGTGCGTTTTTAAGGGCGCGATCTATGAAACGATCGGACATGCCTATTACATGGTTGATGTGAGCTTCTTTATTTTTTATCGTATTAAGATCGACAAATGTTTCTTCTGTAATTTTTTCATAGAGGTATTGAAATTCCGCTTGGGTTATCTGTTTGCCCGGGAATGCTTTTTTGTATTGTGTGTTGATGAAAGTGCTAATCTTTTCTAGATTTGGCATTTCGCCATCTTTTAATTTTAGAGTTGAAATTGCGGCGTACCCTTTTTTATCTTTTGTGCTTAGCTTCTTAACTAATGTATTTAATGTTTGTGTATGTTCTGCCATAAGGCTGTCCGGAGATGTGGTTGTAGTTAGTGTTTTGTTAATGTATTCACTACTATTTAGTATCTCTGGCGTAATTATTTGATTATTGAATAGTCTGTTTTCGATATTACGATTTGATCCTCCTAAAGTTAATTTGTCGGGCGTTGGTGGTTGTCCTTCAAAATATGTACCATTTACATATTTCATACGGTTGTTTTGGAAATGATAATATCCGGGCTCTTTGGTTTCGATTTCTTCGAGTGACATACCTTTTTTGTCGGTGATTGTGATGATGATATTGTTGGTACCGTCAGCTTTGAGGTTCTCTCGTCTTGTAATGAATAGATTTTTGGCACCATTAACGTTGGCGGCAAATTTAAGCTTACCGTCATCGGTTGATTCGCCAAGGGTGGTTAGGTGAATGCCGCTAGCGGATGGATCAACGTGGACTTCAACATTGTTATCTCCAATAAAATCTGTATTTAGTTCCATAGCTAGATAGCCATTGTCTTTGAGTCCATCTTTTGTGGTATAGGCTGGATCTGTAATCTCACTAAAGGTGATGCCATAAGCTTTGTATGCTTCTGTGAGTTTTTTGGCTTTGGCTTTTTGGTCTGCATTTAAAGTGCCAAGTTCTGGAATCCCACGCGTTTGGTTTATACGCCATTGGCCGGTTTCTTTATCGAAATAAACTTCGCCGCTTTTTGTTGATGTAACTATTAGATTTTGGCTTGTGCCCGCTTGTTCAAGTAATTGTGCTTGAATGGCATCTTCCATTTGAATTTGTGTGTTGGCTTCAACGTCTGATGGCATGCTGTAACGCATAATGGTTTTGCCGGTTGGAAGTTCCAGACTAATGTAGGCATAGGGGATAGGAACTGTTACGCCAAAAATATCGACGAACGCAAGTCCACCGCCAACTTCCCAACCTACTTCGCTTGTGTTTTCAACGGCATAATTTTTTATGTTGTTTTGTAGTTCATTAGCTAGTCCGTTTTCACCGATGAAAATTTCATTAATTTGTTTTTCTGGTAAAGGCGGGGTTTGCTTTGTGAAATATTCGTGTAGTTCTTTAAGGTGGGGGATTTTATTAACAATCGCCATTTGCTCTGTTTCGGATTTTTTGGCTTTTTGAGCCGCATTGAGTTCTTCAAAAACAGTGCCTTTTGTGTCGTAGAATTCTTTGATTGTTTCTTCTTCGTGTTCGGTTGTGTAAGTCTTTAAGTCGCGACCAAAGCCGGCGCCTATACTGGCGGCAAGGACTGGTCCAAATGTGCCAATGCCACCGTTAAGACGTATGTGGTAATTTTTAGAAATTTCACCTTTAATACTGAAACCGATATTGGCTGTGTAAGGGTTGAGCACTGTGCCAGCACTGGCTTCGGTTCCGGTTTCCGTATTGTTACGGCTAAATGTGATAATAATGCCGCTTTCTTTTGGATCAAGGACATTGGCTGCACCGCCAACATGAATACTGTTTTGGTTTGGATTACCTGCATCGTCTAAATTGATCACTAGTGCGGCGCCAAGACCTAATTTTTCTAGTCCGTCTTTATCAAGGTGTAGGCCGGTGAGGAAGTGTGCTAATTCTTGAGGATTAATTTTGTTTTGTTGTAAGTCTTGGTCTAATCCCTTTACTTGTTTTTTTGTTGAATTTTTTACTTTTTGTTCTAGTAAAAAGCCATGTCGAATCAGTTGAATTAAGTTTTTATCGGCTAGAGCGTTGAGTAGCGGTGTGTTCTCCGGCCACTGAGTATTTAGAAGTGATGTATTGTTTTCTTTAAGCGCTTCCGGGTTTTGGGCGATGTATAAACGTCCATATTCGGCGTAGCGTTTTAGATTTGTTTCTAATTTTGTTAGATCGTATTGGTTTGTTTTAAAGTCACGGCAGTCACGGAGAATACTTTCGTAGATCGCTTTTTGTGAGTATTGACGATTAACAAAGTTTGCAGACTCGGCGGTAGCGCCGGGACCGGTCATTTCTTCTTGAGTTAATGTTTCATAGTCTTCGTTAATGGGACCTGTATTCAGAGGATTGGCGATAAGGCTTGCGATGTCACTTGCAATGGGGCTGTCACCTTGTCCAATGTAATCTAGTTTTGCAGCATCGAGGATGCTTCTTACGTCCGCATATTCCGGTTTTGATAATTCTTGAATACCTTCCGTTAGAGTTTGGCTTCCAAGTGCCCATGTGATATCAATTTTTTGATATGCTTTTAGTAATTTGTCGTAGTCTCTTGCCGGTACTTCTTCGATAAAGGCTTCGAACCGTTGATCGGAGTTTAGACTGTAGCTGACGTATTGTTCTTTTTGTAGATTTTTTAAGCCATATAGATAGCCCATAAGTGCCATTATAATTGCTGGGTTATCTTTAAAGGCTTCTTTACTTTTGGCATCTAGGGCATTGCTAAAATTAATTTTACTAATGTAGTCAGGATTTTTTTTGTCAGGCGCGTGGTATTCCAAGTCTCTTAACATTTCGCCAAGGGCGCGGATATCACGGATGTTTCTGGTGATTTCGCTTATTTCTTTGCGATTTGTGTCGGGATCTTTGGCTAAAATTTGAAGACGATTTTGGGCATCTTCAATTGTGTCGTATTTTTTGCTTAAATTGCTGAATTCAAAAATTTGTTGTGCGGAAACACCAGGTTCTAGATTGCCAAAAAAACTTGAGCCAAATGATTCTTCTAAAAATTGACGTTGGTTGATGCCAAGCCTGGCAAATAGTTTAACGAGATTTTGACTATCACTAATTTGTTCGGTTAAAATTGCTTCTCTCATACCTGTTGCGTCATTAAAACGATCGGTAAAGTTTTTAGGTACACCGTAATATTCATCTGATTCCAGGGGTTCTTTGTTGATCTGTTGTAACGATTGTTCGGTTTGAAATAGTAGATATCTGCTTCTCCAGCGATCATCTTCGGGAACTACTTTGGATCGATCTATGTAACTGGAAAGGCTACTGGTTGCTACGGCTTTGTTTGCAATGTTTTCGTTAATGATTTCTTGAATATCTTCATCTGTTAAATCCACTGTGTCTGTAAAATAGGTGTTTTCGTAATTCTCGAGGTCGTACCAGCTTGTTTCTTCGTGGGTTGAGACGGTAATTTTGTTACCTTTGTTTTTGACAACGATATCGCGGTTTTGGAGGTTTCCGTCCGGATAGGCGCCGTTTTTTTCTTTAAGTTTATTGCTTAAATGTTTAGCAATCATGCTTGCCGTTGTTGTGTCTAGGTCGTGTTCGTCGTTTAGTAATTCATAAATTGATTTTTCAATGCTTGTGTTATGTTCGGTTGTGTCTTCGTCATTTTTTTTGATTGTATTGAGACTTTTTTGGAGGTTTTGCACTGTTTCAATTTTTGGGTCGTTGGTACTTTCATTTTCAAGATCGCCAAACAGTTCGAATCCGATTAGGTGTTTTTCCTTAAAGGTGAAACTATTTTGGTTATTCGTCTTGTGGCTTCCAAATTGGTTTTGTAACATGAGACAAGTACGTTATATATTTCAAAATCTTTAAATAATAGCACACTATTACTAATAATTCAACTATGGCTACCAACAATTTTCTATTCATCACTAATTTTAAGACTTATACAGAGGCTTCTGGAGTTAATGCGGAGGCGCTTTTAAAAATTCATGACGAAGTGGCAGGGGAATTTCCGCATGTAAATGTGACGTGTGCGGTGCAGGCGTTGGATTTTGGGGCGGTTTCGGATTTTCCAAATGTAAAAAAGTTGGCGCAACATGTGGATCCGGCTTGTGCGGGGTCTTATACAGGGAAAATTGTGCCGGAGCGGGTTAAAAATATGGGGGGGTGGGGGACGATTTTGAATCATTCAGAAAATAGATTGGAGCGAGAAGTGTTAAAAGAATCGATTACTTCGGCAAAACGGTCTGGGTTGGTGACAATTGTTTGTTGTGAGACGGCGGAGGAAGGATGGTCGTTTTTAGAGTTTGAGCCGGATTATTTGGCTGTAGAGCCACCGGAACTGATTGGTGGAGATATTTCGATTTCAAAATCGCAAGCTGATGTGATAAAGAAGGCGTTAAAGCTAATTGGGGGTGACAAATTGTTAGTTGGTGCCGGCGTACGTGATTTCGACGATGTGCGAATTGCCGTAGAGTATGGGGCTAGAGGGGTGTTGGTTGCTTCGGGAGTTTGTAAGGCGGCTGATCCTGCTGCGGCTTTGCGAGATTTGTTGTCGGGGTACCCGGTAGTGTGATATTGTGTAAATAATTAACCACATACATATGAATATTCAGATTTCGTCAGAACATATCGAATTATTGGATCATCATAAGGATTATATTTTGAATAAATTGGATGTATTAAGTAAGTATTCGGAAATTTTGAAGATGAAGGAAGAGGCGATTAATATTAAGGTAATGGTGGAAAGTCGCAGTATTAAAGATAGTACACAGCATATTATTATTAAGGTGAACATGTCGGTGCCACATGCTTTAATTAGAGGTGAGGCTTCTGGTCAGGTTATTGAAGAAGTTGTTGATTTGGTGGTTGAAAAGTTGAAGCGTCAAATTGATCGTTATAAGGAAAAGCATATGCATAATATGCATAATCCTATGCAGGCCATGCCATCGATGCAGGAAACTACGCCGGAAGCGGTTGTTAACGAGCCGATGTATAAAATTACGCGACGTAAGTTGTTTACCGATTTGTACCCAATGTCCGAAATGGAGGCTGTTGACACAATGGAAACGTTGGGGCATACGTTCTTTATTTTTGTAAATGAGCGAACTGACCGATACAATTTAGTTTATAAGCGTAGTGACGGCCAAGGTTATGGTTTGGTGGAGTTGGAACAGCGTGAAGGTGTAATTGGTAGCAATGATTAAAGCGATAGTTGAAAAAGGTTTAGGTGTGGGTGCCAAGGAATTGGTGCCCACCCTAAATTTGTCGCCTTTAAAAGAGGTTTGTTGGCCGCACGGTGTTTATGCGTGTCGAGTTGAGATTGCCGATAATTGGTATAATGGTGTGTTGCACTGGGGTCCTAAAGGAAACGGTGAGCCGGGGCGAAATTATTTAGAGGTAAATGTTTTTGACTTTGCGCAAGATGTTTATGGCATGGAGGTAAAGTTAGAATTTAGAGGATTTATTAGAGAAGTGCGTAAGTTTGAAAATTTACTCGACTTGAAGGCGCAAATACAGCAGGATATTGCTGCTGCTAATCAACTTTTATGAATTTATTAAAAAAATTGCTACGTAAGTATATTAATGATCAAAATGCTTTTTTGTTGTTTTATCATAAGATTAAAGCATTTGTGGCGGCGGTGGTTTATGGGTATCCGGCGCGTAAACTTAAAGTAATTGGTATAACGGGTACTAATGGCAAAACCACTACTTGCAATATGGTGGCACATTTATTGATGGATGCTGATTATAAGGTGGGCATGATGACTTCGATTAATTTTCAAATTGCTGATAAGCGGTGGGACAATAAGACGAAAATGTCATCGCAATCGGCTTTTTTTACACAAAAAATGTTAAGAGCGATGGTTAAAGCCAAGTGTGATTATGCGGTTTTGGAGGTAACGTCGCACGCAATTACGCAGTCGCGTATTTATGGGATTAATTTTGATGTGGCGGCGTATACAAATATTAGTAATGATCATTTGGAGTATCATGGTAGTTTTGAAAAATATTTGCGCACAAAGGCGAGTTTTTTGTCTAGTGTACAGGGGATGCGTCGCAAAGTTGGGGTGGACAAAGTGTTGGTTTTAAATGCTGATGATGATCAATTTGAGTATATGAATCAGTTTCAGGCTAATCGTAAGTATACGTTTGGTTTTAGAAATGGGTCGATTAAGGTCAATGGTTTTGAGTTGTACCCGGATCGTAGTAAGTTTACGATTGAGGCACCAAATGCTAGTTTTGAGGTTGAGTTGCTTTTGATTGGTGATTTTAATATTTATAATGCGCTGACTGCTACGGCAATTGTGCTGTCGCAAGGTTTAACGCCTGAACAAATTAAGAAGGGGTTTGATAGTATGCGACCAATTGCGGGGCGGTATGAGCCATTACAATTCGGGCAGCCGTATGCTGTGATTGTTGATTATGCACATACGGAAGATGCGTTGGCAAAACTGTGTAGTATTTTTAACAGTGTGACCAAAGGGAAGACCATCCTCGTTTTTGGTTGTACCGGTGGCGGTCGAGATAAAGCCAAACGGCCTAAAATGGGAGCAATTGCCGATAAGTTGGCAGATGAAATTGTTTTAACTAATGATGATCCATATAACGAAAATCAGTTACAAATTATTGAAGACATTGCGGTTGGAATTAATCGTAAAGAAGGGGAGCGATTGGCAAAAATTGTTGATCGGCGGACAGCTATTGAATATGCTTTAGAAATAGCGCAACCGGAGGATACAGTGTTAATTGCCGGTAAAGGGTGTGAACAGGTGATTGCTATTGGTGATAAATTAGTGCCATGGGATGACCGCAAGGTGGTGCGTGAAATTTTGGAGCGTGAACATGTCGTTAACTTATAATATGGAGAATTTTTTTTTGAATATAAATAAACCGAGTGATTGGACTTCGTTTGATGTTGTTAAAAAGGTGAGGGGAGCGGTTGGTATTAAAAAGGTTGGTCATTTGGGGACATTAGACCCTTTTGCCACCGGGGTTTTGCCTTTAGCCTTTAATAAGGCAACAAGATTGATTCAGTATCTACAAGAAGATGAAAAAGAATATATTGCTACCGTGGAATTGGGCAAAGTTTCGACAACCGGTGATACAGAAGGGGAGATTGCTGATGTAAAGCCAGCTGCCAAGCTGGCCCTGTCTGCTGTTGAAGTGGCCTTGAGGGCTTTTATTGGTGAGATTATGCAGATTCCGCCTAAGTATTCGGCAATTAAGGTTGAGGGCAAGCGGGCTTATGATTTGATCCGTGCGGGTAAGGAGTTTGAACTAAAGGCGCGTCCGGTTTTTGTGAAAAGTATTGATATCATTACTTACGATTGGCCAATATTAAAGTTGCGGGTTGTTTGTGGTAAAGGTTTTTATGTGAGAAGTTTGGCATCGGATTTGGGAGAGGCTTTAGAGGTTGGTGGCTATTTAACGGCTTTGGAGCGTACGCGCGTTGGCTGTTTTAATATGGACAATTGGGTTCAGATGGAAGCGATAGAGAAGGGGAGTTGGGCAGTTGGTAAAATTGGTTTGTTGGAGGCTTGGGGGGTGCGGCCAAAATATTATTTGGAAACCGGTGAGTGGGAGCAGTTAAAGTTGGGGCAATTTATCAGCCCGTTAATTGCGGTTGATGGGGTTACGGCCGGTGTGTTAAATGATGAAATGGTTTGTTTGCTTGAGCCGGTGTTAAGGCTGCCTGGTAAGATGAAGATGGCGGTGATTATGTAGTTTTTCTTGTTGCAGTAATGTGGCTGTGGCACTAATCTACTTGTGTTTTACTAATAATAGTTGATGCTTTATTTAGCAGTTATTGCTTTTGCTTTGGTGGGGTCGTTGCTGTTGAGTAGGTTGGTTTTGAAGTATTTTCCGCGGTTGGGTTTAATGGATAATCCGGAAAAATATGGGTTTAAGCGTAAGCCGGTGCCTTATAGTGCTGGGATAGTTTTATATATTATTTTTTTGTTGGGTGCATTGGTGTTTTTGGATATTAATATGAAGTTGGTTGGGGTGATTATTGGGGCCACATTGCTGGTTGTAACGAGTTTTATTGATGATCGTTATGATTTGTCGCCGTATTTGCGGTTGTGGATACAGGCGGTGGCGGCCGTGGTGGTGGTGGCAACGGGAACCTTTATTTATGGGTTTAATATTCCGTTTTATGGCTGGTTAGAATTTGGGCAATTTGGGGGACAAATGATTACGGCGCTTTGGCTTATGTTGGTAATAAATGTGATGAACTGGCTGGACGGTGCACCTGGTTTGGCATCTGGGTCCAGTACGATTGGGTTTTTTACGATTTTTGCTTTAAGTGTATTACCGCAAATTCATACATTGCCGCAACAGGGGGTAACAGTTTTAACTTTGTTGCTTGGAGTGGCCTCGTTGGTGGTTACCGGCTTTTGTTGGCCTAAATTGCGATATTTGATTGGAGATACGGGAAGTATGTTTTTAGGCTTTATGTTGGGTGTTGTGGCTGTTTATGGTGGTGGCAAGGTAGCTACGGCTGCTTTGGTTTTATTTGTGCCGATTTTTGATGCTTTTTGGATTGTGTTTAGGAGAGTTTTAAAAGGTAAGTCGCCATTTAAGGGAGATTTGGCGCATTTGCATCATCGATTGCAGCGAGTGGGCATTTCATCACAAAAGTTGGTGTTCTTTTATTTGTTGTTTATGAGTTTGATTGCGGTTGTGTCTTTGTTGATTTTATCAACGCAATTAAAGGGCTTTATGGCAATGATTTTATTTGCTATTTTGTTGTTTGTAGCGATTATTCTTGTTTATTTAGAAGAAAAATATGGATCAAGTTGAGGAGATTAAGGAGCGATTATCGATATATGACCTTGTTTCGGAGTATGTTGAATTAAAGAAGGCTGGTCGTAATTTTAAAGGTGCTTGTCCTTTTCATAGTGAGAAGACACCTAGTTTTGTAGTCAGTCCCGAAAAAGGGTTGGCCTATTGTTTTGGTTGTAATCAGGGAGGGGATATTTTTGCGTTTTATCAGTTAATCGAAGGAGTTGATTTTGTTGAGGCCTTAAGTAATTTGGCCGATAAGGTTGGCGTTAAAATTGAGGCTAAAGTTAGTAGTGCAGAGCTCAAACATCAAAAAAGTCAGAAGCAAGATATTAAAGAGTTGCATGATATTGCCGCTAATTTTTATCATGCGCAATTATTGGAGACGGATGCCGGTCAAAAAGTTGTTGGGTATTTGGAGAATAGGGGGGTTGGGATGGATTTGATTAAGAGTTTTAAATTGGGATATGCGCCCGATGGGCGTGTTGCTTTGGTTAATGAGGCGGTTAAGGCTAATTTTTCACAAGAAGCTTTTATTACTTCCGGATTAATTGGGAGCTCTGATACCACTGGCCA
>PFRW01000037.1 GCA_002788755.1 Candidatus Peregrinibacteria bacterium CG_4_9_14_0_2_um_filter_41_14 | reverse complement strand
GTAATGTATGTGTTCTGCTTTATTTACCAATTTAGCTCCGCATTTAGGGCAATTCTCTACGTTAATTACGACTTCATCGGTTATAGCTTCCGGGTTAGGAAGCGGTCGCCGATATGATTCATTGCTTCTTTCCGCCTTTTTCGTCTTCTGGCATTTTGGTAATACTTTCGACTTTTTGCGAGAGTCTCTATTGTTTCTAAATTTTTCTCTTTCTAATTCTTCGATGCGAAGTTTTAATTTTTCCACTAATGGCGTTAACTCAGCCACTTGTTGTTGTAGTGTCTTGTTTTCTTGTTTTAAAGCACTTCTTCTGTGATCAGCGTTTGCGTACATTTTTTTCAAATTACGCCATTCGATCATTCGTTTATTTATTTCTTTTTGTGTAAGTTTCATAACTACTTTTGGCTAAATTTCATAACCAAATTGTAGCGTAATTATTCGCTTTTGGAAGCCAATTTATGAACCATACAACATTTTCATTAGCCTGTTTTGCACCTTCATAATTAATCACCCATTTTCGTGTGTTTACTCCTAGTGTAAACCACTTACCCAGCTTTTTATTAACTTTTTCAATTATTCAACCATTACTTTTGAATCAGACCCCTTTCCTCCGCCTCCTGTTACTACCCCCTTTTTGTCAACTCGAAATTCCCACCATGCCGGGAATTTCAACTGTTTTATGGTGAGGTCAGTGAGTGGTTACCGGTTTAGATTTTGCCAAAATTCTTAAAAGTAATAAAAAATGGAAACATATACCAATTTTTGTGGTAACTAATACCGCAACAGATGAAAAGAAATCACAATATTTAGAACTTGGTGTACAAGAATACTATGTGAAGGCGGATAGCCATTTATCAACAATTATTGAGAAAATAAGTGATGTTTTAGGTTCGTAGTTATTTCAAAAAGCCACATGAAATGATTAGTTTGCATGTGGCTTTTTAGTTTTTCACTTACTCACTGTCCTCGACTTCGTGGTCGTTGTCTTCGATGTCGGCTTGCAGTTCGTTGTTGGTTGCGACGGTTGCTTTAATGGCGTCGGATACTTTTAAAGATGCATCGGCGGTAGCAAGGTTTGGTAGAACTTCGGCTAAGACGGTGACGGTTTCGTCTTGAACCGCATCGACTTCTTTTAGCATTTCTTTGGCAACGTCCATATCTTTAATTTTTTGGGCAGCTACTTGGGCGGCGTCGGTTTCCACCAGAACTTCATCAACCAAAACAACAACTTTGGCGTCGTCGTCACTGTCGGCAAATGTAGTGGTAACAAGTTGGAACGATGCGGTATTAGCGGTGAATTTACCAATGTTTAAATATGACTGAAGCTGACCTAAAGAGGCACGAGCATTGTTAAGATGACGTACGGTTTGTTTTGTTGGTGTATTATAACTATAAGTTGCAACAGCAATAAGTACTAAAGCGATAACAGCAAAAGCTGAAAAACGTTTCATGGAAACGGGGTTAAAGAATTGCAGGATTTTGTCACCTAAACTGGCCTTGTCCACTGTAAGATTTGCTAAATCTGAAAACATTACTTGCTCCCAATGGGGGTCGGGCGCAACCGGTAAATCACGCAGCATTTTTTTAAGCCGTTTGTGATCTGACGCTTGGGACATGTACAGGTTGGTTATTAAGTCTGCATATATAAATACCCTTAAATACCTAAAAAGGTTACAGGATATTTTTACAAATTTTTCTCAGTCGGCTTTATAGCGAAGTAATAGCAAATCCTGATCTCGATCGGACAGGGTGGCGATTCTTTGCATCAGTAAATGCCACCTGGAATTATCTTCCGGTGCTACGGACAACAGATCATCAATAATCTCGATATTTAAATCGACAATTTTTTGCTTACTGCTTGCCTTTAAATAATCATACATAGTGTTGCGTGTGATTGTAAAAAGCCAACTGGCAAGTTCACCCTTATTGGGGTCAAAATGTTTGCGACTGCGCCAGGCTTTGGCAAAAGCTTCTTGCACAATGTCTTCGGCGGCGGCTTTATTGCCAATACGTATTGCAACGTAAGCATAAATTTTATGCGAATGACTTTTGAATACCTCTGTAAGCTGCTCACTATTAAAGACCATGCACTCTATATAAAAAAATACATGGTCAACATAACACAATTTTGACCTAAGCCGCCATAGTCTCCGCCACCTCATCAACTAAGCTATGAAGATAACCAATACCGCCCATTACGGCAGTTACGTTGGCTATAGCCGCAAAGTGATTATTGTTTGGTAGCGTCTCCCCCATTGGTAGCTGAACACGGTCCACACTTACACCTTGTGGTGAGCTTGGATCAATTAAGAGCTGACATTTTTCTTGAGAAAAGTTTGGACCATTACCAACTTTAGTAAGACTTCCGGCAACTTCGGCAATTTTGACAGTGATTGTGCCGATGCGCACTTTTAATGCTGGCATGACCTCGTAAACTTTGGGGCCAAAAGCTCGCTCAAAGAATGAGCAAATTACATTTTCGGCAAAGAGATAGGCGGCCACGTTATCGGCGACACCAGACATAGCTGCTTCAATTGGTAGCATAATTGCAATAATTCGCTTTAATTCTGCGGGGGTAAGTTTTTCGGGATCTTCAATAAAGGCAAGTTGGGGAATTGTTAACTTAGCTAAACGAGCAATTGCCGGTACGCTAGGGATTTGAGTTAACAAGGCAAACAAAACCTCCTTGGCACTATGACTAAGGAAATGCGGAACATCGTGATGGTCGGCAAAATCGGCGGCCTTATCACCGGCATGGGCCTCGTCATCTAAACCGGCAACAACATCTTCTCGCTCTTCTAAGTCTGTCAAAATTTTAATGGCTTGTGCGGCTGTTTTCTCGTCCACGGAGGCTAAAGCGGCATAAACATTTTCGCCTTGATTAGGCCCGGCTTGTAGCAGTTTTAAGGCTTGCTCAAAACGACTGGACTGCTCTTCACTACTAAATGATGTCAGTCTTTCAATAATTTGTGCTGAGGCGCTTTGGGCTTCGTTAACACGTCCAGCTAATTCGGGGTCAATTTCGGATGGAAGTTCTTCATGGTCTGTATTCTCATCTTTATCTTGCGGGGTAAATTCATGATCATCAATAATTGCTTTAAAGATAGTGGCTAATTCTTGAGCTACTCCGGTTTGTAAGGAATTTTCGACGGAAGTTAGTAGTACTTCTAATTCGCGTTGATCTTGTCTAATAAAGGCACCGTAAAGTTCTTCAAATAAATGACTTTTGCCAAATGTTTCCGGATCACTAATAATCTTTTGCTGAATGGCAATTAATCGACGTATAAATTTATTTCTTTTTAATGCATCAGCTTTGTTGGCGGCGTAGTCAGCAAGATTTAATTGCAATTTGGCCTTTGGGATATTTCGTAAAACAGCTGTTAATTTGCCTTCGGGGTCTTCGATGGTATTTGCCGCTTTCATAACTTTATCTAAATACTCTTTACCACCATTTAGGGAAACTGATCTTAAGTCTTTTTTGGCTAAACTTTGGGCTAAGGCTTCTAAAGTCTTATATTGACCACTAATAAAGGCACTGCCGGCTTTTAGCGGATTAATGCCGGTGCTAAGGAGCCAACCAGAAGTTAGGGCAGAGGTATAAGCCTCCGAAATTGCCAAACCTAAAGCATGGGCCTCGGCAAATTCCTTATGATTACTACTGGCATGATTTAGTGCAAAATAAATTTCTGGTGGATCACCAATAGCAAAAGCACCCTGAATGTTTGCGGATAATGTGAGCATTAAACTGCTATACCCGCGTGGGCCGTTAAACATTTTTTCGGCTCTGGCAATTGCTTGTTGCTGTAATTTGGGCTCGTCCAATTCTGTGTTAGAGGCTTTTGCTTCGGTTATTGCTAATGCAAAAGACTGTTCATAAAGGATATGCAGCACATCTTCTTTCATGTTGTTGGCTAATGCCGAAGAGCTGTAGGTTGTTCCAATCGGCCCCAAAACTGTTGTAATGGCGGCAACTTTACCAACTTGGTTCGCTAAATCGGCATTTATCACTTCCAAATATTTTTGCCAGTCTACCAATTCAGAAGCCAAATCGGGACGATTTGGCGTATTTTTATAATCAACACTGTTGTCATTTGCTACCGCTTCTTCTGCTGCCGCAAAAATTCTTTCTGGATCAACCTTTAATTCGGTAGTTGTAATGTCAGACAATAGCACTAATAAAGGTAGTGGCAATAAGCCACCTTTAATTTCATGAAGTTCTTCAGCTGCCAGCTCTTCACCTTCCTTCCCTCCCCATTCATTTAAAGCCCAAATTCTGGCAATGGCGAGCAAGTTCATTTCAATTGCCGACTTTGGACCTAAATCATGCCCTTTAATGGCACCACGCCAAATTACATTACGCACAAAGTTACCCAAAACTAAACCGGCCGTACTAATATCTAAAATTGGATCCAAGTCACTATGTTCGTTGTTTTCTTCATGTTCTTTATCGTTATCTTGCGCAAATACCTCTCCTGGCATGAAAATGCCGGCAGTAACCATTACGGCAGCTACCTGTAAAAATAGCCTTCTCTGTTTATCCTCCACCCCACCATTTTCAAATGAATTTGGTACGGAATTAATGCCCAAATGCCGCCCCATTGCTCTAAATGCTTCAATTACTTGTGCCAATTTGGCGAAAGTCCAATGTTGCGTGTCTGGTACAAGCGTTTGGTCGACCTCTGCTGCTGTACCTAAACCTTGCGCTATGGGTTCTTGATCTTCTTCACCTAAAATATTTACCATAATTATTCTGTTTAAATTCCAAGGATAATTTTTAACACCACGCCAAATTAGCCACAAGATCTTATGGGGATTTTAACTTGAGTAAGAAGGGATTTTGTTTTGTTAAGGGCGAGGTGTTTGATGGCTGATACCGATAGGGTTCTTTAAACACTTTGGGTAAATAATTCTGCCAGAACGGAGAAAGGTAGTAGGCAAAACATGAGGCGTTTAGCAAAGCGTTCAACATTACGAATCCCACAGTGAAGACGTTTCATCGTTTCAAAGCGAGCATGGAGGGCTTCCGTCTTGGCATTGCTGGTTTTGGAGATGTAGTAATTCAGGATTTCCTCCTTTCTTCTTTTTAGGGTTTTGGCCAGATCTTTCATTTCGGATAGTTGAGATTGTTCACAGAACCAAATGGTTTTACGAAGCTGGGAATAACCCTGCTTCCAATCTTTTTGCCAATATACCTTTCGAAGCTGATGAACAATCTTCCAAGCTCGCTTCACTTCAGGGAATGCTTCAAAGCATGGCCGCAGGCTGATTAATTCGGTATCAGTTAGTTTGTGAGCCGGTTTCATTAATAGAGACTTAACTTTGAACTTCTTGCCGGAAATGCTCTGTAACATTGTCCTAAGGTCATTCATCAGTTTCAATGCCCAGGCAATCACATGGTAATGGTCAATCACGATTTTGACACTTGGAAACACTTCCCTCGCCAGGTTGATGTAGAAGGGATCCATATCTGTACACACCTCTTTCACGGCCAACCGGTCTGCTTCGGGGACTTGTAGAAAATTTTTTAAGCTCGACTTGGCTTAAATTAGGTAGAATTGTGATGGACTTCCCCTTGTCCAAGTCGGCCAGATGATGGACCAGTTCCTTGCTCCGAACATATTTCCCATCTAAACCAACCCGGGTTATCCCTTTACGCCATTCAAACTCCATACCCAATTCATCCAGGAGCTTCATGGTGAACATACCACTCTTTTGGCGTTTAAAACCGCTCCCACTGTAGTTGTCCCTCTGTAGTTCCCTCAAGGTATGCAGACGAAAAACATTGGTAGTTGCTCCCAGCATCTGGAGCCTTTGAATGCAAATCGATGACATACTCTTCCAATTCAAGAAGATTTGATAGATACTTGCCATGCATATTTGGTGGGGTTATTTGAAATATTGCACCTCCAAATATGCACCCTTGAGGTCCTTTTCCCGAATCCATTTTGGGAAATTTGAGTTGTGCCTATTCCACTAGCCCAAAACTATGGAAAATCTTACCCAAAGTGTTTAAAGAACCGTGATTTCATTGACATAATAATATGTTTATACAAAATAAATAGTAACTTACGATAAAGCACTGCAACCTTAACAAGTATTACCTAACTATCTAGATTTCCGTACACCCGGAAACAATGCAGGGGAGAAATGCGGGACATATAAAAAATTCCCAACATAGTATAGGGACAGAGAATCTTTTCTGAGTTAAGATCAAACTGAGGAAAGAGCATTGGAGGGGAGCAGCAACCAACATATCAC
>PFRW01000068.1:3292-6224 GCA_002788755.1 Candidatus Peregrinibacteria bacterium CG_4_9_14_0_2_um_filter_41_14 | reverse complement strand
GCCATTTGTGTGGTTTTGCTGCCCGGCGCCGCTGTTAAGTCTAGGATCGATTCGCCCGGCTGCGGGTTTAAAATAAGCGGTGGAATCATACTCGATAAATTTTGCAGATAAATTTTACCTTCTTTATAAATATCCCACTCCGTCGCCTCTCTGGATGTTGTTTTTGGCAGCACAAAGGCAAACTCCAGTAGATTATGTCGCACAAATGGAATCCCATTTTGTTGTAACCACTTTTGCACCGTTGCCGCATCGGTCTTTAGCGTGTTCACCCTTAACGTTGTATTTCGTTCTTTACTAAAACTACTTAAAGTCATAATTAAGTCGGTCGGTTGAAGCATAAGCTTTAACCGCTCCTTAAATAGCTCCGGTAGCTCGGTTGTTTTGCTTGTTAATTTTTTACGCTTTGCCATGATCAGAGGAGTATATTTTATAGAAAGTTTAAGGGGATTTAAGTCGGAAAGCAACCACTCTTTACAAAAGTAATTTTGTACGTATAATTAGTTAGATTTAATCTGAAACTATGGGACGTTTTGAGCCAATAGCGTGCCCAACAGGGTTTAGCACCACTAGAGCTCTTCGTGTTTTAAGAGGCGTTGCCCCCAACATAATTATTCAGGGTGGTGACACACTCCATGACATTGCAGATCAAATAGTTGCCCAGGTGGCAGAAGCGTTTCCCCGCGACTTACCCGTTGTACTGGATTATATTGCCGCCCACGCCAATGGTATAGATCCTAAAATGGCTGCAGTTATCATTGAGGCCACAAAAAGGCGATTAGCCTTGTGTGAATTATTAAGGTCTCATCCGGGGGGAGCACTTGAGTTTGAAGATGCCGATTTACATTTCGGCAACGTGAAAGGTGCCTGTTTGCCTCTAATCGGATTACAGTATTCCAATTTAGCCGAAGCTAATTTTACTGGAGCTAATTTAAGCGGAGGACAATTTCAGGGAGCCGAAGCACCAGGTGCAACTTTTGAAAAAGCTGATTTAAGCGCCGCCGACTTAACAGCAGTAGATTTTCATCGAGCTAATTTTACAGATACCAACTTAAGTAGAGCAAATTTATATATGGCAGAATTTACCAGTGCCATATTTAATAATACAGATTTGTCCCATGTGAACGCAACAGACACCAATTTTTTTAGAGCAGATTTAAGAGGAACAAACTTATACATGGCAAACTTAACCAGAGCTATATTATACGAAGCTAATCTCACAGGAGTTAACTTAAGCGAAACAGACTTAACCCGAGCAAGTTTAAGAGAGGCTACACTCAATAGCGCCAATTTACGCTTTGCAGTTTTACTGGGAACAAGTCTAATAGAAGCGAGTCTGATTGGGACAGATTTAACCTGTGCACATCTAATGAATGCCAATTTAAATGGAGCAGACCTAACCGGAGCCAATTTAACCGATGCCAATTTAAGTGGTGCCAATTTAAGTGGAGCTAATTTAAGCGGCGCCAACCTAACCGGCGCAATTTTTTTGGACGCCGACATAAGAAGCGCAATTTTAACTGACGCAATTTTAGACGGTGCCACCTTTGCCGGTGCGGATTTTACTGGTGGGATTTTATAAAGTGTTGAATCTACCCCCGTCCCACAATCACCCCGCCCCCCAAACAAACATCCCCCTCATACAAAACAATTTGTTGCCCCAGCGTAACGGCCCTTTGCGGCTGATCAAACTCAAAATGCCATTGGTCATCGGCCACTTTTACCAATGTTATCACCTCGTCCGCCTGCCGATAACGAATTTTGGCTGTGCCTTTCCAGCCCGCCGCCTTCGGCTCTTCTAAAATCCAATGAAAGTCAGTCGCCACCAGCTTTTGGTGAAACAAGGCTGGATGATTAAACCCTCGACCAACAATTACCAGATTTTTTGTCACATCTTTATCCACCACAAACAGGGGCTCGCCCGGGCCACCAATGCTTATGCCCTTTCGTTGGCCAATGGTGTAGTACATTGTGCCGTTATGCTCACCTAAAACATTTCCGTCTGTATCAATAATCTGCCCCTTTTGCGCCGGCAAAAATTGCGATAAAAAGTCATTAAATTTACGCTCACCTATAAAGCAAATACCCGTGCTGTCTTTTTTATCATGTACCTTAAGGTTTTGCTTTTTGGCTAGGGTGCGCACTTCATCCTTGGGTAAATCCCCAATTGGGAAAAGCGTTTTACTCAAAGCCTCCTGATTTAACAAACACAAAAAGTAGGATTGATCTTTGTTGGCATCCACACCTTTCAGCAGCTGAAAGGTGCCATCTTGTGTTTCCCTTATACGTGCGTAATGCCCGGTCGCAATTTTTTCCGCCCCACTGGCAATTGCCTTTTTAAGGAAAAACTTAAACTTAATTTCCTTATTGCACAAAATGTCCGGATTAGGTGTATAGCCTTTTTTAAAGGCATCCAAAAACAGTTCGAATACATGATCCCAATACTCATTTTCAAAATTGAACGTATAGTAGGGAACATCAAGTTGATTACAAATTTGGCGTACGTCTTCAAAGTCTTCCTCGGCCGAACAAAATTTTTCGTCAGCATCTTGCCAGTTTTTCATAAAAACCCCAGTCACATCGTGACCTTGTTCCTTTAGCAGCAGCGCACTAACGGCAGAATCCACACCTCCCGACATACCGACAATAATTTTCATTTTAAGTAATTTAGCCTATCTCCGCCCTCTTCGCCCGCCTCTATCATCTCGACGACGACCGCCACTGTTACCTTGTCCCTTATTCCTTGCCTTACTTCGGCCATCTTTTTTAACCGGTGGCAAAGTGTGTCCACTTGGCGACTTAATTGGCAAAATCATTTTAATTAGTTCTTGAATCTTCACAATATCATCATTTTGATCCGGTTCCGCAAACGAAACCGCTTTACCTGATCGCCCCGCCCGTCCGGTTCGCCCAATTCTGTGCGTGTAGTCCTCGG
>PFRW01000068.1:0-3257 GCA_002788755.1 Candidatus Peregrinibacteria bacterium CG_4_9_14_0_2_um_filter_41_14 | reverse complement strand
ATATTATCTACATCTATACCTCTGGCCGCAATATCGGTTGCAACCAAAATACGGTAAAGTCCACGCTCAAACCCCTTAAGGGCCTGTTGTCTTTGTGACTGTGATCGATTTGAATGTAATTCATCAGCCGAATGTCCTTTTGTTCTAATAGCGGCAGCAATTTTTTTCGCACCATGCTTTGTCCGTGAAAATACTAAAATTGCTCCTTTGTACTCATTTAAAAGCTTACCCAACAGCGATAACTTATCTTTTTTCTCAACAATAAAAATTTCTTGATCAATAGTGTCGGCCGTTGTTCCTGGCCTTGCCACCTCAATACGTAGTGGTTTTTTCATATACTTTTGCGCAATCTTCGTAATTTCATCCGGCATAGTCGCCGAAAACAACATTGTTTGGCGATCCGCAGGTACGTAAGCCAAAATTCGATTTAGCTGAGGCGCAAACCCCATATCCAACATCCGATCCGCCTCATCCAAAACCAACATTCCCACATTAGCAAGCGATATGTTTTTTTGTTCAACGTGATCCAATAATCGTCCCGGTGTTGCCACAATAATATGTGGTTTTTGAGCCAATTGTCGTACCTGTGGCCGCGCATTTATGCCACCAATTACTAGCGCTGTTCGCAACCCTTTGGCACCTGCAATTCCTCGTAAAGTTTCTTCTACCTGTACGGCTAGTTCACGTGTTGGCAACAGGATTAGCCCCATTTTTTTAGTTGCCCCCAACGACTGAATCATTGGAATCGAAAACGCCAAAGTTTTACCAGAACCGGTCTGCGCAATCCCCACAACGTCTTCGCCTGCAGTAGCAACCGGAATCGCTTTAAGTTGAATTGGTGTTGGTTCCACAAAACCCATCTCGGTAAGTCGCGACAACAAAGCCGGGACAATACCCAAATTATGAAAAGTCTCTTTCTGATTTAAATTTTTTGACATATGACCTGCATTATCACACGTAATTTTTAGTTTGTCAAACCTTGTGGCACCAGTATTGACAAAAGCCCAACATAACGCAAGAATGCAGGTGTTTAAAAACATATTATGCGCCCAAATTCGCCAGGAAAATTTGACTACGATGACCTTAAGACGCAATTAACAAATATATTAGCCTTGTCGGTGGAGAATCTAGAACAATTCGACCGCAAAATTACAGGCATTATCAATGCAACTAGAGGTAATGCAAAAACGATTCTGTCCGGACCTGATTACGCATGGGAAATCTCCTATATTCATAATGATGATCAAAATCCCATGGTTCTTATTAAGGGGGGTAAAACAGGTAATAGCAGTAGTAGCAGGTCTATTCAGGTCGGCTTTAAAAATTGTCGAAAAATGACAGATGAGGGGATTGCTTTATATCAGAGTGGAAAATTTGTGCCTTACTCACACTATATTGAGACACGCGAACTTTTGGTCAGCGTGATTCATTCTCGTCAACAATTTGCTAGGCAATTTTAATCTTCCACGGCATACTAAGGTCGAAATCTAAAACAAAATCATGAAACAATATTTAAGTCTTGTTGAAGAGGTTTTAGCTAACGGCACCAAAAAAGAGGATCGCACCGGCACCGGCACCATTTCCATTTTTGGCATGCAGCGTAAATATGACCTACGTGACGGCTTTCCGCTTCTTACCACAAAAAAAGTATTATTTACCGGTATTTTGCGTGAATTATTATGGTTTTTAAAAGGATCAACCAATATTAACGACGATCTCACCCAGCACACCCCCATTTGGGATGCCTGGGCCGACGAAAACGGCGAACTTGGACCCATTTACGGTTACCAATGGCGTAATTGGGACGGCAAGGGGATTGATCAAATTCAAAACGCCATTGACATGATCAAAACCAATCCCGACTCGCGCCGCATTATTGTAAATGCCTGGAACGTCGCCGATGTTCCCCGCATGGCGCTTCCACCCTGCCATCTCTTATTTCAATTCTATGTTGTTGATGGCCGTCTCGATTGCCAACTATATCAACGTAGCGCCGACATTGCGTTAGGTGTACCCTTTAATATCGCCAGTTACGCCGCCTTAATGCACATGGTGGCCCAAGAGTGCAACTTGCAACCCGGCATTTTCACCCACACACTGGGCGACGCTCATATTTACCTAAACCATGTCGAAGGCTTGCAAGAACAGCTAACTCGCACCCCCAAAGCCCTACCGCAACTAAAACTAGCCAACAAACCATTTTGGGACCTAGCTTTTGAAGATTTTGAAATTACCGACTACGAACACGACCCTTTTATAAAATTTAAAGTTGCCGTTTAATTATGAATAATCTCCCCGAATTCGGCCTGATTGTTGCTTGCGACCAAAACCGCGGCATTGGTATTAATAATCAATTACCTTGGCACTTGCCCGGTGATTTAAAGTATTTTGCCAAAGTAACAACCCAAACCGCCGACCCAACCCGCCAAAATGCCGTAATTATGGGACGCAAAACTTGGGAATCAATTCCCGAAGCCCATCGTCCGCTTAAAGGTCGCCTAAACATTGTGCTTACCACTCATCCCAACTACCCTTTGCCGCAAGAAGTCTTCATGGCGAACTCCCTAGACCAAGCCCTCCAAATTGCCGCCGATCATAACTCCGAAACGGTGTTTAACATTGGCGGCAGCCAAATTTTTGCCCTCGGCATGAACCACCCCAACTTTAAATTCGCCCACATCACCGAAATTGATGACACCTTTAACTGCGACACCTTTTTACCAATTCTACCGCTTGGTTTCACCAAAACAGAAATCCACAATCCTGTTAACGAAAATGAACTCACTTATACATTTACAAAATATGAGCGACACTAACACCGTCTTTACCGGCCAGTAACTTTTGTAGGTTTTCTCCCGAACCAAAAACAAACTTTAACACCTTTGTAAATTTACGTTTTTTGGGGGATTTAACTTGTCTGACAGTAGTAATAATTTGATTTGAAGGTAAAGCCATGTGTGGGCTTTTCATAAATGCTCGAATTTCCTGTTCCACTTTCTTTAATGTTAGCTCGGGAGAAAGCTTACAGTAACCCTTATCATTAAATTTGTGCATCAGCATATCAATAACAAGGTCGTGCATTTCCGCCTTTTCAAAGATTATCAAAATAGATTGGGCCATTATTCGAAAATTTTCTCTATTTTCATTTTCTTCATCACTTACAATTACTTCTGTTTCTTCATGGGCACACCTAACAATTTCATATATATCTACAGGTGTATATTCCTCTTCAGGTAATTCCCGACGTCTTGCTCCCG
>PFRW01000020.1 GCA_002788755.1 Candidatus Peregrinibacteria bacterium CG_4_9_14_0_2_um_filter_41_14 | reverse complement strand
TGCAAAAGAAAAATTTAACCTTGTCTTATGAATTTTTGTAGAATGTCAGTGGTAAAGGCTCAACCGGTACAAATTTGCCGTTGACGCATTTCTTAGCTTCTTCAATTACTTCATCGAGGCGTACTTCCATTTTGACCATGTATTTGGGGCGCCAAGCTTTGAGCCAATCTCGCGGTCGCTGTCTTGCGCAAGTTTAGTTAAAATAATCACATGGATATCTTTTGTTTCCGGATCTTTTTTGAGTTCTTGAAGAATGCTAAAACCATCTACATTTGGTAAGCCAATGTCCAGTATAATCAAATTCGGTTGTTCAGCTTTAATTTTGGCGACAGCCCCCAGGCCATCTTCAATACCAACTGCTGTAAAGCCATTTTGTTCAAATTTTGCTTTGTAAAATTTAACCAAGAAAGTATCGTCTTCAACAATTACTACCTTTGGTTTTGGATCTGTATTCATATTAAAATTTAATTTCGTTAACGACTGCAGAATAACCTTTCATGTTTTCATCTTTAAGATCGATGTATCTACATGTTTGTGTTGCAACCTTAAATAGAGCGTAGTCTTGGCCGGGCATTCTTAATACTGGCGGATAGAAATTGGGGACCCCACTGGCAGCGTCAGCCAATTTTTGTAATGTAGTTTGTAGTTCTTGAGGATTTGTAACTGCATCAGCAACACCTTCTATTTGAATAGATAAATTATTATGCTCCCAAATAACTAGTGCCACAGCATTATTTTGAGCAATGTTAGTGGCCTTTCTAGCTGAGCTGTGTGTGGCAAAGTAGATATTAAAATCTTGATCGATGACGTATAACATTGTGGCAACTTGTGGCTTATTTTCGGGCGAAACGGTTGCAATTGCCATAAAATGCTGACTTTGTAAAAAACTGAGGATTTTTTGTTGCATATTTTGTATTATTTACTTTTATATTATTTTACACTAATAAATGTAGGTAGTCTACTCTTGTGTTGATTTGATATTGGTAATTTCGCTAATCGCCTCCGAAGTTCTTTTGTAGATTTTACCTGCGATCAATTTATTTTTGTAAAAGTCTTTTTTGTGAATTTTACATTCTATTTCTTTGTTGATACCGGCGAGAAGAATTTTATCATTATTTTGCTTGAGGAGTTCGATGATTTCTTCTAGATAATCAATACCGTCTGTGTCGGCGTAAAATGTATGTCTGAGGGAAATAATCACATATTTGTTGTTTTTGATGTTCTGAATCGCCTCTAAATGAGCTGGCATGTTGACGTATGTTAAGGTTCCGGCAATTTTATAGACAATAATATCCGAATCCAGGACTGCCTTTTTAAGGAATTCATTTTTGAGTAGCGCTTCGATCATTTTGCCGTTTTTCCAAATTAGCACTTCGGTTTGCCCGTAGGAAAGCTTGTTAACAAAAATTAGTAAGGCGATTACAGTACCAATAAGGATACCAATCATGGGGTCTTCGACAATGACAATAAAGGCGACAAACAGGGAAAGAATAAATGCGGTTTTTTCATTTTCGATTAAGTGAATGAAATGCTTTTTTTCGACCATACCAATGGCGACAACAACCAATATAGAAGCAATAATAACCATAGGAAGCTGCTTGAAAAATCCTAGGAAAATGAGGATAATGATTCCGATTAAAAGTGAGCTAATTGCTGCGGAAGTTTTATGGTTGGCGCCACTTTTAATGTTGAGAGAAGTCCTTGCCAAGGCGGCAGTAGCAGGAATACCACCCATTAGGCCGGAGCCAATGTTGGCGATTGATAGACCAAAAACTTCTTTAGAACGCTTAAACTTTGTGTTGGTCATAACATCGGCAATTTGACTGGAAAGTAATGTTTCTAAAATGGCAATTACGGCGGTGGTGATTGAAATTAGCCAAAGATCTTTTTGCAGAAGAATTTTCCAACTGAACTGCGTGAATGGATTTTCGAAGAGGGTGGCATTAATTGTAGGATATTTATCGCCAAGGGTAAGGACAGACGTTTCATATCCAAAATAATTTAAGAATATGATGATGGTAATGCTAGCAAAAGCGGCAACGGCGGCACCGGGGACTCTGGGGAATTTTTTGTTCCAAAGTACAATGAACAAAGTACTAATCATAAAGATTGCGAAGATACCCCAGTTTGCTTCGCCAAGATGCTGCAAACTAACTAAAATATTTTTAACAAAATATTCAGACTTGGGAATACCGGTGATCCCTAAAGCGTTATCTATTTGACCGAAACCAATAATAAAAGCGATACCCAGTGTAAAACCGTGAATTACCGACCTGGGAATAAAAATAATGTATCGATCTAAATGGAGGAGGTAAACAACGAGAATGATTATACCGGACAAAATGGCAATCAGCGGCAAAGATTGATATCCATGCAACAAAGCATAAGAGAGTAGAATACCGGAAAGCGCCCCCGTGGGTCCAATAATATTAAAATTACTGCCACCCAAAATTGCTCCAATTAATCCTGCCCAAAATGCGGTAATTAAGCCCTGCGTTGGCGTTGCCCCCGTAGTAATGGCCAATGCCAAAGCTAACGGGATGCTCACAAGGCTAACGGTAAGCCCAGATTTCCAGTTTCCAAGGATCTTGTTAAACATAATCTTAATTATAACGGTATAATATACCCCTAGCTGAATGCTTCGCAACCCCAGTAAAGATTGTGATGCCAATAATTAAATTGAGCCCGACAGCCAAATTGCGGGATAAACCAAGGGCCAAAAAGCCGATAATAATAGGTGCTTCACTAATATACAGTGCAATTGAAGCTGGGAAGCAGTCTTTAATAACCAAAATACCATCTCTAATAGAATGTTTAAGAGAGTACGATTTGCGGTCTACAGTCAGTAAACTATAGGCGATCACGTATGACAAAGCGCCCGAGAAATAATTCCCCACTGCACCCCCAATTACCGAAGCGGTGTAGTCATCCGTTTTTAAAATTTTAAATAAAAACACGCCGGCAAAGGTGCCGAAAATTGTAATGATTTCACTTAATACCAAAGCTTGCGATGCGCTCTTATGCAGTTTTGTTGAGACTGATTCGGGCACATTCCCTTTGCCAAAAAAAGACATTGGCAGTTCGTACGCAATATCCCTAACGACGTGATAAATCCCCGCAAATAAATGGGATGGGTGCCTAACAACATCAATATAAAGCTTAATGGTAGCGACAAATTCGCTTTTCAAGAGATGCCAAAATCCGCGGGCTGGATGGGGGCTACTGGGCATTAGTCTTTGAGAATATTAATTAAAACCATAATCTCATTATAATGTTTTTTGATAACATCCGGTTTCCGGAAATTAGTTGCATATTCGCTTAATTTTGCGACGACGTCGATCAAGTCTTGCTTTGTGGGGTTGCTAAAATCGAGGTCAAGTTCCTGAAACTGTTTTTCGACTAAAAGCCGAATATCTAGTTGCTTCATATCTTCAAATTCTTTTTTTGTTTTAAATTCTTGAAACTCTTTCATCATCTCTAAGATTTCAGCGTGTGCCATTATAAAGCATTCGATAATGGCGTCTCTTACCATTATAGGTGTTACTTCTTTTGATGTATCGACACAGTAAATTTTTTTATTCATTTGTTGTAAAATAGATTATAGAGGGGCAATGGTGTTACTTTCATCAATAATATGTTTAAGATTGTCGGTAAATGGACCATAGTATGCGTATCCGGCGGTGCCTTCTTGCGCTAAATAAAAATCTTGATCACCTGAATGTAACTCGTCCTTGGCTAAAATAAGCAGATCCGTGGCACATGGTTTGTCTAGGTTTTTGGGACACGCAACTGTAACTCGTGCAATTTCTTTAAAACCTAATCCTTCTGGGTTTTGCTTCATAGAATTATCCACAAACTGATTTCTACTACTATAATATTCGGATAGTGTTTTTTGGGTGACTGGCATTACACTGGGGGGCTTTTGTAAATAATACATGCCAAGTGCAATAACCGATGCAGTAATAACAATAAAAATGGCTAGATTACCGTAATTGGATTTTTTTTGTTCCATTTTGCCAAGTTAGTATGTGATAAATAGATTATAGCACAACCAAATAAGTTCGATATCAAAAACATCTAGTAATCCGATTACATCGGGGATTGAGAATTTATTTTTTTAGCGAGGCGAGTGTTAAATTTGCATTTTGAAAGCGGGTATTTTTGAGGTCGGAATTCTGAAAGTTGGCTGCTGTTAAATTGGTTGCCAAAAAATCACAGTCAATAATTTGGCATTTTGAAGCTGGGTATTGCTTAAATCGATATTAGAGAGATTGCAATTTTCAAAAACACAATCTTTAAAGCTGGAATTACTAAAGGACTGCCCCTTAAAATCGACATGTTTAAAAGTTTGGGCTTCGAATTCGGTGTTTTGAAGTGAGGCAATCACGCCGGCAACAGTGCCGGTCTAGGCAGACTTTTTAAGATTCCGATTATTGGTTTTATCAAGAAACTTAAGTAAGATCGCAATAATCAAAAATGCTTCCATCCCTTCTCTAAATGCAATAATGAGTGCTTGAGGGAATGAGTCCATCATTACTTTGTTACAAGTAGGGATTCTAGGATTTTTGTAATTTCAGCGCTTTCGTCGGAAAGTGAATGGCTAAAAGCTTCGAATAATTGATCCCCTTTTTGAATAGCGGTAATTTTTGGACCTGCTTGAGCGCAAAAATCGACAAAATGAACGGCAGGGTAATTACTGACGGTGAGTTCAGTTTTATCTTTAACACAGTCGCCTTTGTCGGCTAAATATTCGTCAATTGTGGAGAATTGGCCGTTAATAGTTATGTATAAGCTAAAAGGGCCATCTTCTCTATAATCATACATTTCGGGACTATACATAAATTGACCTTCGGCATGCCAATCAGCAGGGAGATAACTTGAAGAAAGATCTACCGGTATGGGGTCATAAGCTGGCAACGGCTCTGTTCGAATAATGCTTGGCTCTTCCGGCATAGAAACTGTATTAGGCTGAGTACTGCTACAACCGCCCAAGACTAGAACTAAGGAGATGAGGATATGGAGTTTTTTCATAGGGTTTGTGTTTAGTTTGTGGTTAATTTTAACTTTATCGTTGGTAACATTGCATTGCAAGTATTTCATTTAATACTGTTGACGCCACTTGCGCTTGGATATCTTCTATTCTCCCTGCTTGGATTGCCTCTCTAATTTTAGAGGAACTTATATCGTCGGAAGATCTTGGGATTACTAAGATAGTATTTACGTTATTTCGGTGATGTAGTTTCTCAG
Source organism: Candidatus Peregrinibacteria bacterium CG_4_9_14_0_2_um_filter_41_14 (assembly GCA_002788755.1). Taxonomy (GTDB): domain Bacteria; phylum Patescibacteriota; class Gracilibacteria; order UBA1369; family UM-FILTER-41-14; genus UM-FILTER-41-14. Next base: position 587 of record PFRW01000020.1, on the reverse strand, counting down.
GATCTTTGTCACCGCCGATAATTCGCCATATACGGTATCTGTATAAATCACAAATCCCATCTAGGTGGGTAGGGTCATCAATTACGTTAGGGTCATCGCAAATCCTCACACGGGGATCCATTACGAATTCCCCCAATGTTTCATGGAGCCAGCGTTGCCTGTCATTTAATGGCCTTTGATTTTTCGCCTTATTCCAATCATGAGCTAATACAACTATTGATTCCAGATCTGGTAATTCAACTAGCGCGCGCTGAATAGCACTTGCATGTCCTAAATGGGGAGGATCAAAGCTACCTGTAATTAGGCCATGGACACGGTAGGGGTTACTATGGAGTATATGGCCATCTAGATTGTGTATTCCAAGGTCTTCTTCTGTGATGGGGGCTCGCAACGGTGATTCTACTGACATTGTATGAGGCTAGACTCAACCAGCGTACCATAAAATGTTTTATTTCAAACTATAAATTACGAAGCTATGTTGTGTCAATAACTCAACTCTGACATTCTACAAAAATTCGACATAGCAAGTAGGATTTTGGTTTTGCGGTAGCCAAATAAAGAACTTGAAAGAAAATTCAAAAAAAGTG
>PFRW01000028.1 GCA_002788755.1 Candidatus Peregrinibacteria bacterium CG_4_9_14_0_2_um_filter_41_14 | reverse complement strand
CGTATTTTTTGGTGGCGGGGGCGCCAAGGTCGCCGGCGCAAATGTTGATTACTTGGTAGGGGAGGCCGAGGTCTTGCATGATTTCTTCTTCGGTTTCGCGGATTAGTTCGTGTTCGGCGGCCGATTTGTCGGGGTGGCAGAAGCTGTACATTTCGATTTTGTCGAATTGGTGAACGCGGAGGATGCCGCGGGTGTCTTTACCGTAGCTACCGGCTTCGCGACGGAAGCAGCTGGAGTAGCCAAAATAGCGAATTGGTAATTTTGCTTCGTCAAGGATTTGATCGTAGTGGAGCATTGTGAGGGGGACCTCGGCGGTTCCAACTAGATAGAGATCGTCTTCCTCGGGATTAACGTGGTATACTTCGCTACGATCGGCGGGGAAAAAGCCGGAGGCAAACATTGCTTCTTCACGTACAAGTACGGGGGGGATGACGGGTATGAACCCTTTGGTAGTTAGTTTGTTAAGGGCATATTGAATTAGGGCAAACTGAAGCAAGACGGCTTCGTTTTTGAGGTAATAAAAGCGTGCGCCGGAGCAATTTTGGCCGCTTTCGATGTCGATAATGTCGAGAAGCTTGCCGAGTTCGACGTGGTCTTTTGGTTCAAAATCAAATTTGGGTAGTTCGCCAACGATTTTAAAAGGTTTGTTATCGGCTTCGCCACCTTCGGGGACGTCTGCTGCCGGGAGGTTTGGAACTTGGAGCATCATCTCTTTTAGTTTGGTCTCTGCATCTTTTAATTTTTGGCTAAGGTCTTTTTCTTGGTCGCTGACTTCTTTCATTTTCATGATTGCAGCTTGCTTTTCATCGCCTTGTAGTTGGGCGATTTTGTCGGAGGCTTCGTTTTTTTGAGCGCGTAGACTATCGGTTTGTTGTTGGAGGTCGCGGCGAGTTTCGTCTAGTTGAATTATTTGATCGATAAACTGTTCGTCGATCGAGGATTGTTTCTTTTTTAGGCCATTTAGGACGGTTTCTTTGTTGTTGCGAATGAAGTTTAAATCGAGCATAAGCAAAATTAGGGATGTCATAATAAGACTACTTATTAAAATGGAAAAGTCTAGAGGAGGTTGAAGCTATTGGATCAAGTTATGAACGAGTGCCATAATTGTTATTTTTGCAATTTCGGCTCGGGTAACATTTTGATTTGGCCTGAAACTGCCATCTATATAACCTTGGACAATCCCTAAGCTGTAGGCGGACTTAAGATAGCTGTAGCCCCAATGGGTTGAGTCAATATCATTAAAGTTGGGTTCCAGTATTGTAGTAACATCTTCTGGTTTTATATCGGCGGCTTCAAAGATTATTTTTAGGGTTTCGATTCTGGAAATGGGTTGATTTGGATGAAAGGTGTTGTCTAGGTAGCCTTTGATAATTAATTGTTTTTCTGCTTCTTGAATAAATTTGTACGCCCAGTGGATGATTGGCACATCGTTAAATATTTGTGGGGCAAAGGCTACAGTGTCTGAATCAAATTTAAGGAAGGTGTTCATTGCGATCTTAATTGTTTCGGCGCGCGTGGCGCTTTCATTTGGGGCAAACTCGGTTGCTGTTTTACCGCTGACGATTTGTTCTTTTTCGAGATATTCGATGTAGTCTTGTGCCCAGTGGTCTTGGATGTCAGCAAATACTTGGGGAAAAACGGGCTTGATTGTAACGATGGGGTCGGGTTATTGTTTCTGATTGAATCTTGGATATATTTATACATGCTAAAAAGTGGTAATTGATTATGACGTTTATCAAAATCTAATCACCCTTTTTAGCACTATTCAAGTCCTTTCTTTACAACCCCCTTCTGAAAAAACTGGGGCCTTTTTAGTTAAATTACATAAAAAACACCTAGGGTCTCTTTAATTATAGTTGAGCACCTAGGTGTTTTTTAACTTTTTATTTATGCTTCGTCAGACTTTGGTTCTTCCTCCACTGTTTCCGCATCTACAACTTCTTCTTCATTTTTGTTGTGGATGGTGGTGCCGTCGTCGTTAGTTGCAGATTCACCCGGTGGGGGAGTTGAACCGGCGTCCGGTTGTTGGTACATGGCGGCGCCAACTTTTTGAATTTCTTCAGATAGTTCTTCAGTTGCTTTTTTAAGGTCGTCGATTGGCGCGTCTGCATTTTCTAAGATGGCTTTAAGAGTGTCGATTTTTTCTTGGACCGGTTTTTTGATATCTTCGGCTACTTTTTCACTGGCATCTTTTAAGGTTTTTTCGGCTTGGAAGACGAGGCTTTCAGCTTGGTTGCGTGTTTCAATTGCTTCTTTTTTAAGTTTATCTTCTTCGGCATATTGTTCGGCTTCTTTTTGCATTTTTTCGACTTCTTCTTTAGACATGCCAGATGAGCCGCTAATGGTGATTTTTTGCTCTTTGCCGGTGCCTTTGTCGGTTGCTTTTACGTTTAGGATTCCGTTGGCATCGATGTCGAAAGTTACTTCAACTTGTGGCACACCGCGTGGTGCGGGTGGAATTCCGTCGAGAGTAAAGCGTCCTAATGACTTGTTGTCGGTTGCCATAGAGCGTTCACCTTGAAGCACATGAATTTCGACTTGGTTTTGGTTGTCGGCGGCAGTAGAGAAGACTTGTGATTTTGATGTTGGGATGGTTGTATTACGTTCGATTAAGTTTGTGCAAACACCACCCAAAGTTTCAATACCTAAAGATAGGGGAATGACGTCTAGTAATAAAACGTCTTTAACGTCACCTTGTAAGACACCACCTTGAATGGCGGCACCCATGGCAACAACTTCGTCCGGATTAATACCGCGGTGCGGCTCTTTGCCAAAAAATTCTTCAACTTTCTTTTGCACAAGTGGCATACGTGTTGAGCCTCCTACTAAAAGGATTTCATCAATGTCGCTTGCAAAAATTTTGGCATCTTTTAGTGCTTTGCGACAAGGCTCGATGGCTTCTTCTAATAGGTGATCTACTAATTCTTCCAGCTTAGCGCGTGACAGTTTGATGTTTAAGTGTTTGGCACCAGAGCTGTCGGCTGTAATAAATGGTAAATTGATCTCGGTTTCTTGAGCGCTGGAAAGTTCGATTTTAGCTTTTTCGGCGGCTTCTTTTAGACGTTGTAGGGCAACTTTGTCTGTTGACAAGTCAACACCTTGATCTTTTTTAAATTCGGCAACAATCCAGTCCATAACGATGTGATCTAAGTCGTCACCACCTAATTGAGTGTTACCATTGGTTGATAGAACCTCGATTTGAGTTTCACCGCCTACTTTGGCAATTTCGAGGATTGAGATGTCGAATGTTCCGCCGCCAAGGTCGTAAACGGCTACTTTTTTGTCGGCACCTGTTTTGTCGATTCCGTAGGCGAGGGCGGCGGCAGTTGGTTCATTGATAATGCGTTTTACTTCCAGACCGGCAATTTTGCCGGCGTCTTTAGTGGCTTGACGTTGAGAGTCGTTAAAGTAGGCCGGAACTGTAATTACGGCTTCGGTTACTTCTTCGCCTAAATAGGCTTCGGCATCGGCTTTAAGTTTTTGTAAGACCATTGCTGATATTTCGGCTGGTCGGTGCTGTTTGCCGTTAAGGACGATTTCGGCTTCGCCTTTACTGCCATTAACAACTTTAAAGGGCATGCGTTCCGCTGTTGGTTTTACTTCTTTGTAAGTATGACCAATAAAACGTTTAGCGGAGAAAATTGTGTTTTCGGCATTTGTAACAGCTTGTCTTTTAGCTGGAATGCCAACTAAACGCTCACCATCTTTGTAAGCAACAATGGATGGTGTGGTGCGTGTACCTTCTTGAGAAGGGATAACTACGGAGTCGCCACCTTCCATGACGGATACACACGAATTTGTAGTTCCTAAATCGATACCTATAATTCTACCCATGATATTTTTTGTTAAAGATTATGTAATTAGTTTCTTTAATATATTACATTGGCGTATTAGCACTGTCAAGACTTGAGTGCCAGGCTTATCGCAATTCATCGCTTGGCCCTGCTGGGCTGTTGCCCACACTAACCTTAGCGGCGCGAATTACTTTGTCTTTAAAACGATAGCCTTTTTCAAAAACTTGGATAACCTGATTTTTTTCGCCTTCTACTTCTACTAGCGCTTCGTGTTCGTTAGGATTGAAGTCGGTATCGGGCACAATTTCTTCGAGGCCGGTTTTGTTGAGGATGTCGGTAAATTGTTTTTCGATTTGAGTCATGCCTTGGACCCAGTTGTCTGTTTTTAGGCTTTCAGGAATGTTTTCAAAGGCACGTTGGAAATTGTCGATCACCGGTAAGAATTCGATCATTAGGTCGGCTTGGGCTTGGGGGTAAAGTTGAAGGCGTTCGATTTGGGTTCTTTTTTGAAGATTCTGCAGGTCGGCCATGGTTCGTTTGGCAGTGTTGGTCATGATTTCTAGTTGAGATTGAAGATCTTCGATTTGTTGTTGAAGTTTTTCTGTTGTTGGTGTGTCTGACATGGTTTTGGATTAAATGTTATTGCGGACTTCTGCTAAAATAATACTGTTAACGGGGTAGTTCATGCGGGTTGGCCCTAAAATGCCGATGTAGCCGTGGTGTCCTTCCAGTTCGTAGCGTGCAATAATTATACTACAGCTTTTGATTTTTTCGAGAATATTTTCTTCACCAATGTAGATGCTGGGTTTGTCTTCTTCAATATCTAGCTGATTTAATAGATTGAGGAAGTTGTCGGTGTCTTCCAGCACTTCAAAAACTTGGCTGGCTTGGTATGGATTTTGGCTGAATTCCGGTTGTTTTAGTACGTTAGCAATTCCTAAAAAGAAGGTTCGTTGGTTGCCAAGAGTGGCAAAACTGACATTGTTGGTGCAATGAGATAAGAGATTAACAGCATCATATACGCGTTGGCGGACTTTTTTAAGTTTAATTAGTTTACTCACCTCTGCAATTCGTTGTTTGGCAATTTTTGTGGCGTTATCAAAATCGGTCATTGTGTCCACATAAAGCCTGTAGCCACGATCGGTTGGAATTCGGCCTGCGGAAGTGTGTGGTTGAAAAAGAAGGCCCTGTTTTTCTAATTCGGCCATGTCGTTGCGGATGGTGGCGGGGCTAACGTCAAATTTATAGCTGACTAAAATGGTTTGTGAGCCTACCGGCTGTGCCGTTTCGGTGAAATGTTTGACGATGGCGTGGAGAATTTCTTGTTGGCGATCCTTCATATGACCTTATTTAGCAAACTAAGTATGTTGTTGCTAAATGATAACAAGAGGAGGTGGGGAAGTCTAGTGTTTGACAAAACGAAGGTGGGTGGGGTAGGATTTGATACTTGTAAACATATTTATGACTGAGCGATCCGGATTTGACCGTTTGAGTACAAAGTATGACCAAGATCTTGAGGCATCTCTTAACCGTGTTGATTTGTCTGTGATTAAGGAATTGTTGAATGTTTTTGTTACTGATGTTTTGAATAATTGTGAAAAAACAGGTATTGGGTTTGATAAGGCAATTAGCATGGAGGATTTGTTTGAGTTTTTATGGGATAAATGGATTAAACAAATTAAATGTTTTAGTTTGTATTTTGAGTGTGATGTGATTGAGCTTGGGAATTCTTTAGCGGCAGAGTTTGAAAACCCGATTATTGAATATTTTATGGATCGTAATCCTGGTATGTATATTCAGGGGGTTGAGGACAAGATATTTGGTTCGATTACTACATTGACAAAGAATTTGGCTAAAATTTTTATGGATCATTTATTGAAGGAAGGGTATGTTGACAAGATTGTGAAGGTTGGCGTTGTCGAACCGGATGTTAATGCTGATTTATTAAAGGGATTAGCAATGGTACATGCTGCTTGTGCAGCTTTATTTGAGTAGTCCTTATTGTCCTCCTCCTAGCTTCCTGTATAATCACAACGCTTAATTTTTAAACTTAATTATTAT
>PFRW01000052.1 GCA_002788755.1 Candidatus Peregrinibacteria bacterium CG_4_9_14_0_2_um_filter_41_14 | reverse complement strand
TAATACGTTCCATAACTAAATTTCGCACTTCTATTGGTATTTTGTGGCTCATATGTATTTTATTATATTTTAGCTCTTTTCAGAACTACTGTCTAAAATACGGGGTACCTGCCATGATGAAAAAAGCCACACAAAAGAACGAAGTTGAGATTACTGAGGAATATACACCTGAGGAAGAAGAAGTGATTCAATTTTTTATGGATTTAATTCCTATTTTACAGGAAGCCGCTATTGATCTTGAAAAGAAAGGCCTGCTTGATAGAAAGGACTTTATTATTAAAGAGTAACTATGATGAAATACCTCGCATACTGTCGCGTATCAACGAAGGCTCAGGCTGATATGGATAACTCTCTCCCAACGCAAAAACGAATCATTACAGAATACGCACAGAAGAAAGGATATGAAATAGTGGAGTGGTACAGCGAGGCAAAGTCAGGTTTCAAAGGAAAAAGAACGGAGTTTACTAGCATGTTGGAGCACCTCAAAGACCCCTCAATAGAAGGGGTTCTTTTTCATAAGCTGGATCGCAGTTCCCGAAACGTGGGAGATTTTTCCTTACTAGATAAATTAATGACAAAGGAAGGGAAGAAAATAGCTGTTATCGAGGGGGAATTTGACACCAGCAGATCAGCAGGAAGACTTGCCTTCCGAAATTTTTGTAATATGGCGGTTTGGTACTCGGAAAACCTCTCAGAAGAAGTGAGTACAAAAATGACAGAGGTTTTACGTAAAGGTTACTATCCAACGCAAACACCGATTGGGTATCGTCAAGGAATCAAAGGGCAAGACTCAGATCCAAAGAAAAAGTACCCAGATCGGATACTTGCCCCCTTCGTAAAAGAATCATTCAAGCTCTATGCCACTGGGGAGTTCTCAATCCGTACTATTTGCGAATACATGCGCTCAAAAGGAATGACAAATTCCAATGGTGGGATGCTTCGCAAGGGGATTTTTGAACGAATGCTAAAAAATCCTTTTTATCATGGACTTATCGAATGGCATAAAAAATCTGTAGATGAAACCGTTTACTACGAAGGTAATCACGAACCCTTGATAAATAAAAAACTCTTTGACCAAGTCCAATCGGTTTTTGAGGGAAGAACGGTAAAAAACAAAAAAGTGCATGATTACACTTACATGCAGACGATTAAATGCGAATGCGGTCATTGGCTGATTTCAGGAGAGCACAAAGGGCATATTTACCTCGAATGCCACAATCGCGACTGTAAGTTCACATCCATACGCGAAGACCGCTTAGAAGACCAATTAATCCTGAACCTTGCCCAATTCGTACTTGATGATGACTTCCTGAATTATTCAAAGATCGCCATCAAAGAAATGTCGGGGAATATTCGAGAAGATAACAAGGAAAAAAGGAAATCTCTGAATATGAAGTTGGCACAGCTCGATGGGCGATTACAAAAGATTAATAACGCAGTTATTGAGGGATACTTTGATGCACAGGAAGGAATTGCTGAGAAAAATAAAATCGTTGAAGAAAAGCATAGTTTGCTTCAACAACTCGGAGAAGCGGAAGAAAGCAAAGAAAATACGCTTTGGGATATGACTGAAAAAATGGTAATAGGCTTTAACTATGTGCCATATGCTTACCGAAAATTCAACCCTGTGGCCAAAAGAAGGATTTTGAACTTCCTATTCTTGAACCTCCAGCTAAACGGTAAAAAACTGCGTGTTCAAGCCATTCCTGAGTTTGAGAAATTGAAACTGGTCAATTATTTATTACAGAGCGAAAAGCTCCTGTTGAACTACCAACCAAACGCTGAAAAACCGCTTAAAAAAGCCTTCCCAAAAATGGGAACGGCTCTTTCTTGCTCTAATTTGCAATATGGTGGGCCCGGCTGGACTTGAACCAGCGACCAATCGGTTATGAGCCGACTGCTCTAACCAACTGAGCTACGGGCCCGAAATGAGATCCAAAATTAAGATCAACAGGATTATAGCAGTTTGAAACGCAAGATAAATAGAAAAAATTTGATCAATCCACCTAAATCCGCTATAAGTTAAACCCGCAACTAATCAATCGATATGACTAAAATTACATTTATAAAAGACGGAAACGAGTTGGCCGTAGATGCCAAGGACGGCGCCACAGTTTTGCAAACAGCTTTGGACAACAATATTAATATGGATCATGCCTGTGGCGGTAACGGCGTTTGTACCACTTGTATGATTAAAGTGCACGATGGTGCCGAAAACCTCGGCGAAATGACTGAATCAGAAGAAATGATGGGTATGGACCCGGGCGACATGACAACCAGACTTGGCTGCCAATGCGAAATAGCCGGTGACGCTAAAGTCGAACCGGCTTTCTAAGGTTTAATTAGGTAAAAGCTATTACTTCTTTGCAGGTTCAGCTACTGCAACTAGAAGTTTTGCGTACTTAGCTTTTTTACGAGCGGCATTATTTGGATGAATGATTCCTTTTTTAGCGTTAGTATCGATCACTTTTTGCACAGTAGCGTATAACTTTTGTGCGTCGGCAATTTTACCTTCATTTACCAATGATACAAATGATTTAATAGTGTCACGTAAGTCACGTCTAACCGCAAAGTTTAGGGCTCGGCGTTTCTTGTCTTGTCGTACTCGTTTTTTTGCAGACTTGATAATTGGCATAAATCGTCTAAATTAAGATAAAGCAGCAGGATATTACGGATCATATTATCAATTGTCAACCATTTTTATGCCAAAACTTAAACAACACCGCCCTTTACTCCTTGCCTCCGAAAGCCCACGCCGGATCGAGATCCTTCGCAACGCTGGCATCAACTTTAAAGTGAAGACCAGCCCCTACGAAGAGCCGCAATTAGATCTCCCCCCTGAAGAAGTCGCCAAAATGCACGCCCTCGGCAAAATTATAGGCCTTTTACCGCAAGCGGGGATCGATGAAAAAGACCATATCTACATTGGTGTCGACACAATTGTGGTTGCCCAGGGGCAACTGTTAAACAAACCCAAGGACAAAGCCGACGCCCGTCGCATGCTGCAGCTTCAACAAACTGGCCATGCCGAAGTCATTTCCGGCCTGGCAATTATCGACCCGTTAACCGGCAACGAAATTGTTACCACCGAGCACACCCTCGTTTTTATGAGCCAAATGAGCCCCGCCGAAATCGAATGGTATTTAGACACCAATGAGTGGGAAGGGAAGTCCGGCGGTTTTGCCATTCAGGGCCAAGCCTCTCGTTTTTTTGAAAAAGTGGAAGGCGATATCCTAAACGTTATTGGCTTACCACTAAATCGCCTTTATCAAATCTTAAAAAGTTGGCACGTATTTACCTAGTTGTGTCAATAAGCAAATCTTTGCCATAAGCCGGCAAACCATGTAAAGTATTGGCAAAGATCATTTAATAGAAAAATATGTCAAAAAAAGGGAAATTAGGCCTTATGGTCGGCTTACTCGCCGGCAGCGTTTTTGGTTTATTATTTGCCCCAAGCCGTGGTAAAACAACCCGCAAAAAACTACAAGACGAAATTAAAAAAGGTGGCTACGGCCAAAAAACCGGCGCCGAACTTTTAAAAGACATCGGTAAAGACCTAAAAGTAACCGGCAAAGAAGCCTACGACGAAAGCGGCCTAGACGACAAAGTCGACGAGATAAAAATGGAAGCAGCAAAAATGAAGAAAAAAGCCGAAAAAATGGCGGGAGAAATGGCGGATAAAGTCACAAAAGAAGTTAAAAAGAAGCTCACACCAAAGGCAAAGCCTAAAAAGAAATAAACCCCAAAAAAGCCCCGGTCTAAACGACTGGGGCTTTTTTTATTAAATATTATCTTTGCTTACGACGTCTACGTCTTGCTAGTAAGTAACTTCCACCGGCCATAAACGGATACAGTAGCATCCCCGGCCCAGTTTCACCTTGAACCGTAGGCGCACCAATTAAATTAGCTTGGGCATCCGGACCACTTGGTCTGGTTTCACGCGGTGCCGGCGTTGTCGTTGTTGTTACAACTTGTTCGTTTTGAACGACCGTAGTTGTTGGTATTGTAATTACCGGTGGCTCTACCACGGTTATGGGGTCCTGAGGAACAGTGTTTTCCGGTGGTGTTGGAACGGTGTTTTCTGGTGGTGTTGAGTCGAAATCGATTGCCACTGACGCATCGTCAAATAGGACAGGTGTAATTGCAACATTATCGACTTTCTTCACAACTAAGCGTAATTTGTATGTGCCATTTACTAGCTTGTCTCCAAGACGCGTATTGTCATCTGTACCATACAAGTAACGCATGGAATCCGTGTTGGTATTGTCGCCAATAATTGTATATCTACCTTCAGTAAGTTCTAAAACTTTATCAGTTTGTACATAGAGCAATGATTGAGCCGCATTGTCTTTGTATAAAAATAGGTCAACAGTTGCCCGAGTAGCGGCTGGATTCTTGACATCAAATTCATAGGTCGCAACACTTGGATCATCCGTTGTGGTAATTGTTGCCGGATTAACATCTAAAGTAATTGTTGGTTGCGGCACTTGTGCGTCTGTAAAGTTTACGGTAAAGCTGTCTGTAGCCGGGAACGACTGTGAGGAAACACTTGAGTCGGTTGCATTAACGACATCATGAACTCGCAATGCCAGAGTATAGTCGCCATTTACTAATTTATTTTTTGTAGTGTCATTGTCAATATGTCCATTTAATTTGAGTGACTCATCATGGTATACAGTATCCGTAAAAGTAATCTCTTTGGCTCTTTCCAGACAAAAAGTAGTAGCCGTAGGACCATCACGGAAGAAAGTTTCTGTGTTATCGCTATTTGCAAACAAACATAGATCTACTTTAGCTTTTGCGGCATCAGGGTATCCCATATCGATGTCATAGATAACTGAGATTTCGTCAGTATGTGTGTTGTCAAAAGTGTCACGAGCTAAATCCAGGGAAATATCATTGGTCACTTGGTCAGCTCTAAAACTTTCATTTTGGCTATCTGGGGGGTCCGTAAAATTAAAGGCGAATTCCGGTGAAATAATATCGGCAGTATCTGTGTATTGACCAAATGCTGCAGTCTTTGCGTGAATTTTGATCTTATTAACGTTATCCGCAGCCTCATGATTTTCAGGCTTAAATGTAAAAGCTAGGTGATTGGCGTCGCTCAATTCAAATGTAAATGGTATTACAGTTGGAACATCATTAATTGTAAATGTAAAGAAGTTATCTTGAAGGCTTGATGCTGACCCAAATCGGTCATTTGCCACCGTGACTGTAAGTACTTCCATGGTGCCGTCATTGGCTATTGTTTCACTTAAAACAGTTTTATCAATTGTTAGAACGGGGGTTTGCACTTCCGCCGGAGGCGCTGCTACAATTGTAAAACGGATCGTCTTAATCAATAGCTTTTTGCTTTCATCAAAGTAGTTCAAGTTCTGCACCTTTGTTACTGGATCAAATAGAATATTTGCTTCAACAGTATTACCCACTATTGGGTTACGTCTTTCAAAAATTTGAGCTATACTTGTATCAGTATCAGGCGTGGGATTACTTGGAGTTTGTATTAAAGCTTGCAGATCCTGCTGCGGGGCGGTATCCACCGCAACTATAGCACCATAAGCAGCGGCGCACTCTTTATTTACTGCCTCTAAGTTAGTTTGTAGTTTATTCAAACTTATTAGCAATTTTGTTAGGAACTGACTGTCATTATAGTTATCCAACGTTAGTTGGAATTCTTTAGCGGTGGCCTCATTATAAACAGTATCAATCTGTTGATTTATATCTGCCAAAAATGTATCCCCAATTCCGCTAGTATTATTTTTCTGCGTTGTGATCGCATCAATTAAATTAACTACTTGTTGATATTCTGATATTTCTTCCGCTGAACATATTGGCGCCTTTACACTCTTTAGTTTGTCTGTGATAGGTCTATTGATTGTTGGATCAGTAGGGGCTACTACAATTGCTTCTTTCGGTAGTGTACCTGGCA
>PFRW01000045.1 GCA_002788755.1 Candidatus Peregrinibacteria bacterium CG_4_9_14_0_2_um_filter_41_14 | reverse complement strand
TAATCTACAATCACTGTATATACATTGTATAATAAAAGCATTCACCAGCTAAATTGTAAGTTATGAAAACACATGTTCGCAAATGGGGAAATAGCGATGCTATCCGTATCCCTAAGGGTTTGGCGGATCAAATTGGTATATCGCAAGATTCACTTGTCACGCTCTCTGTTAAAGATCAACAAATTGTTGTTGCCGCTCAATCATACAATTTAGCAGATCTTGTCAGTCAAATTGACGAAACCAACATACATTCGGAAACGGATACCGGCTCTATAATCGGCAAAGAAATATGGTAAATACTATTCCCAATCGCGGTGACATTGTTTATCTGGATTTTGATCCACAGGCAGGCAGCGAGCAGGCAGGCAGAAGACCAGCTTTAGTTTTATCCCCGCATCTTTATAATGCCAAAACCGGATTAACCTTAATGTGCCCAATCACCTCCAAACAAAAAAATTATCCCTTTGAAGTTGTGCTACCAAATGAACTGTCTACAAGTGGCGTAATTCTTGCGGATCATATTAAAAATCTTGATTGGCAGGCCCGCAAGGTGCAGTTTATTAAAAAGTTGCCAACTAGAATTTTAGCAGAAGTAATTGGCAAGCTTCAAACCCTAATCGCACTTTAAATCTACCACCTTCAGTTCCAAACTATTGCGCCCTCGGTACGAATTAAGCTCCAGCTGACACGCTAAATCCACTTTGCTACCATTGCTAACGCCCTTAACATGTTCAGCCAAATTAAAGCCGATAAAGCGATAGTTCTCACCGTTATCCAAATTTACTTTCCCCATTAAATGGTTCTTTTTGATGCCAATTTCTTTTAGGTCGGTAATTTTTTGGCCGGGTAAATGGAAAATTGGTTGATTGTTGCCAATTCCAAAGGGGCGCAATCTTTCCATATGCGTGTGTAGATCCCAATTAAGGTTGTCCGCCTTTACGGTGGTGTCCAGTTTTAGTTCGTTTGTAGCATTTTTGGGATCGTACAGCTTAGCGGCATGCGCTTCCATGGCATTAATAAAGTGATCGAGATTTTTAGCTTCTAGACTAAAGCCGGCTGCTTGCGTGTGTCCACCAAATCGCATTAGCAATTTTGAATTTGCTCGTAAGGCACCAGCGCAATCAAAGTGCTCCGGACTTCGGCATGATCCCACAATTTTATCGCCCTGTTTTTGCATGATTACCACCGGTATCCCATACTTGTAGTTTAGTTTACCAGCGACCAAGCCAATAACACCAGCATGCCAGCCTTCATCACAAGCCAACAAAATTTGCGCGCCATCAATTTTATTTGCCAGACGTGCCTCCACTTCATCCGCAATTGTGGAAGTCATTTGTTGGCGCTCTTTATTCACCGTATCAAGTTTCTCCGCCAATTTAGCCGCTTTATCGCCACTGTTTAAAATCATCTGCAACGCAAAATAAGGGGAGTCAATACGGCCAACCGCATTAATACGGGGACCAAGCAAAAATCCCAAGTGATAGGTCGATAGCTGCGTGCCATTTTCAATACCGGCAACCTTTTTTAGCGCTTCTAGACCCGGCCAGCAGTCGCCGCTTAGTCGTTGCAGCCCTCGATAAACAATTAAGCGATTCTCCAGCAAAATCGGGGCGCAGTCGGCCACCGTGCCTAAACTGGCTAAATCGGTAAACTGCTCCAATTTGGCGGCCCATTCATTACTTGGTAAATACGTTTTGATTAAGGCATCAGCCAACTTAAAGGCCACGCCCGCACCAGTTAATTCCTGATCCGGATATTTATCTGATAATTTAGGGTGCACCATTGCCACCGCCGCATCCGGCAACTGTTCCGGAATTTGATGGTGATCCGTCACAATTACGTCAATGCCCGCCGCCTTGGCCGCTTCCACTTCCGGTTTACAGCTAATACCACAATCAACTGTAACTAAAAGGTCTGTGCCAACTTCTGCCAGTTCTTTAATAAATCGCATATTTAAGCCATATCCGTCCTCAATCCGATGTGGTAGTCGGTACGAAACCGTCGCCCCCAGTTCACTCAATAAAATATACAAAATTGCCGTACTGGTAATGCCATCCACGTCATAATCCCCAAAAATCACAATGCGTTCTTGGTTATCAATGGCTTGTTTAATCCGATTGACCGCCGCCAACATCCCTTCCATTAAAAAAGGATCATAAAAACTATGCAAGCTATGGTCCAAAAAAGCCTCTTGCTGCTGCACCGTTTTAAGCCCCCGGTTAACCAAAATCCGTTCCCAAACCGACAGCTGATCATCCGCATTCACAATTTTCCAATTTTGTTTAAGCACTGACATCTATTTTGTATTATTAGTGAGATTTTCTTTAAAATAACTCACTATAACGTCTAAACCAAGTTAATTGGCGTTTGGCATACCGCCGCGTGTTTCTTTTAAATAATGTGAGGGCCTCCTGTAGCTCCAACTCGCCATCCAAGTATTGTCCCAGCTCCTTATACCCTAGTGAACTCATTGACGGCAGGGTCGGATCATACATGGCACGCAGCGTTTCTACCTCTTTGAGTAACCCCATTTCCATTTGTAAATCGATTCGTTTGTTAATCCTTTCGTACAGTTCTGTCCGTGGTAAGTCCATGCTTGTCATCTCCACATCGTAAATCATTTCGGGACAACGCTTGGCGGCAGCAGACTGCGGTTTGCCGGTCACCTTAAAATACTCCAAAGCTCTAATTAAATAGCGAGGGTTATTCGGGTGGATTTTGGCAGCACCAACCGGATCAATTTTAACCAGCTGCCCCCACAATTGTTCACCACCTTCTTGCTCGTAACGTGCTTCTAACTCGGCCTTTATTTGTGGATCGCGTGACTGCCCATCCGAAGGCTGGAAGTCATATAGCAGCACTTCAAAATATAATCCCGTGCCACCAACTAAAATCACATTTTTCCCTCGCTCCCAAATTTGATTAATCAAATATTTTGCTTGTTCTTTAAAATTAAATGCCGTGTACGCATCCGATGGCAGGCAAATGTCGATTAAATAGTGCGGGATCCCTTCAATCAAAAACCCTTCTCGCCAAACTTCTTTATAATTGGTCGGATCAAAATTTGATCGACTTTTTTCCTTTGCCGTACCAATATCCATTCCAAAATATATCTGCCTCGAATCGACCGAAATAATCTCCGCATCAATCTTTTTGGCTAAATCAAGGCTAAAAGCAGTCTTCCCCGAAGCGGTAGGGCCAACAATACAGTGGATTTTATTTGAAGTCATAACACTTAATTACTAAAAAAAGCTTGACTAGTCAAACCATTACTGATTAAAGTATACAAAGTCGTAGACAGTAGGTGGTCCACCCAATAAGGAGGACGTAAAGCTTCCCTACCGAGGCAAGGATATCAAAAAGGCTAGCCAGCTATTACGCTTTGGTACCATTCTTGTCTCACTTGTCTACGCCGACAAGTGATTTTTTTATTTTATCTCTATGGCTGTAACAAAACAACGCAAGCAAGAGATCCTTCAAGAACTCATTGATCTATTCAAAGAGTCGAAGTCAGTAGTTGCCACAAAATTTACGGGCACCTCTGTAAACGACATCAATGACCTTCGTGGCGTTATGTTTGGAAAAAACATTCGTCTAAAAGTAGCTAAAAAAACGTTAATTCATTTAGCTGCCAAAGAAGCGGGATACCCTGAGGTTCCAGATTCAATACTTGAAGGTCCAATTGCCTTAGCCTTTAGTCTCGATGACGAGATTGCCGCTGCTAAAGCGATTAAAGATGCTTCTAAGGATTTTGATACACTAGGATTAATGGGCGGTTTCATGGACGGTAAAGTCCTAAGTAAAGCCGACATTACTCAACTAGCTGATATCCCACCTTACGAAGTATTAATTGCTCAATTCCTACGTGCGATCAAAGCACCTATCTCCGGTTTCCATGGCGTCTTGCATGGAACATTACGCAACTTTGTTGGTGTCCTTAATGCCATTAAAGAAGCACAACCTACAGCCGAAACTGCGCCAGCAGTTGAGGCCGTGTCTGAACCTGAAGTTACCGAAGCCCCAGCAGCTCCAGTTGAAGCAGAAGCTCCCGCTCCTGCCGAAGAACCTGAAGTTACCGAAGCTCCGGAAACAGAAGCTTAATTTATTTCAATTATTTACTTAAAACCCTATACTATGACTGATGAAGCTACAACTACTGATGTAGTACTCAGCAAAGACGCTGAGAAAATTGTTGAGCTAGTAGAAAAATTACCAGTTTTAGAGTTAGCTAACTTAGTTAAAGCTCTAGAAGAAAAATTTGGTGTTTCTGCTTCTGCTCCTATGATGATGGCTGGCATGATGCCTGCTGCCGGTGACGGTGGTGGCGAAGCCGAAAGCACAACTGTTGACGTTATGCTTACTGCAGCTGGTGCTCAAAAAATCGCTGTTATTAAGGCAGTTCGTGAAATTACAGGTCTTGGACTTAAAGAAGCCAAAGAACTTGTTGACGGCGCTCCTAAAGCAGTTAAAGAAGGCGTTGAACGTGCTGAAGGTGAAGAAATCAAATCTAAGCTTGTTGAAGCCGGTGCTACAGTAGAACTTAAGTAAGTTTTTCTGTAACATTCAAAAATTTCAATTAATAACTAGCATGGGTAACCATGCTTTTTATTATGTTTGGGGAAAGGATCTTTGATGCTGGGAGCTATATAAACTAATCTGGTAAATAATATGCATGTTTTGTAGATGATGCTACGGCAAACCTATGCTTCCCAAATCAGTACCGTTTTACCATAACATCCACTCGACTTTTGTAGTCGTTCCAGTCCCTCTCAGTTTTTACACTCCAGAGGGCTGGCACCTGTTCCTCGTTTTTAACCAGCCCAGCATGGGCTATGTGATGATGGTTTTTACAAAGTGGCACAATATTTTCGTGTGATTTTTTGATTGCGAAGCGGTGCGGGTGGTGGATTTCTTGGTATGGTTTGTTGCAGTTGGGAAATGCACATTTCCCGTTATGCCTTGCGACTGTTTCACGTTTTGTTTCTGCGGGGATGTAGCGTGTGACCTTTTGTGGTGCTTTGGTTTTTCTTGGTTTGATGGTTTCGGGCTTAACGCCTTCTAGTAACTTTTGTAGCACCTTACCAAACGGCATTTTTGCTTTTGTCTCTTTTTCTAGCTTCTGCTGGAATTTACGAAATTCCAGTGCTGTTTTCTGATCAACTTTAAAGGTGATCGTCTCGAATTCCCAACATGTTGGGTCTGTTTTTTCGCTTTGTGTAGCGGGTCTTAAATTTTGTACGCATTCTTCTAATGCGGATCTTGGTAAAGTTTTCACCATTTCAACTAACTTTGTTTCTTCGACTGTTTCAATTAGTGGTGTAATCACTCTAATTTTAGACCACCCGAACTCCTCAATTTGGGCCTTAAGAAGCGGCCTGTCTTCAACTTTGCTGTATGTACGCAAGACTTCTTCAACACTCTTACGGTTCATGCCTGCTAGCTTAGCTGCGAACTCAAAGATAGAGTGAAATCCGTGCTTACTATATAGTTGGCGTTTAGCCACCTCGGGTAGCAAGGCCGCAAATTTGCGGCTCCACATCCGAGCATTATTTCCATACTCCTGACACAACTTATACAATGTAGAATCATCCATGTTTGCTAATCAAAGAATATCTAAATTGTAGCGGATTCCCACCCTTAAAACCAGCCATTTATGGCTTACATATGCTATTTTACCACATGTCTTGTGTGACCAAACATACATCCCGTCAAAAGCATCAAACGTGGTAGACATACACTCACCTATTTCGTTGTAAATGTTATTTTTAACTCCAACTTCATAAATTTCAAAATCTCTTCATACATCAGCGTTACACGCCAAAAATGAAACACCGCAAATCTCGTCAAGTCGAAATTCCCAACATGCTGGGAATGCCTAACCAAAAATCTTACTCAATTAGTTTAGAGAGCCGATGCCGGGTTGACAAAAGCAAGAATAGTGCGTACGCTCATTTCGCAATAAATAATCAATAGTATGACAAAAACGCAAACAGAAGGATTTACTGTA
>PFRW01000006.1 GCA_002788755.1 Candidatus Peregrinibacteria bacterium CG_4_9_14_0_2_um_filter_41_14 | reverse complement strand
TTTGTGAATTTGATGAAATTTTAGCACACCTATTTTAGCTGTTCCAATCTTTCTTCCAGTTGGACTAATTTGGCCTTGGCTTTGGCAATTTGGTCGGTTTCGCGCTCTACTACTTCGGGGGGGGCGTTTTTGATGAAGCCTTCGTTGCTTAGTTTTTTGTGTGTGGCCATGATGTACTGTTTGGTCTCTTTAATTTCGGTGTTGGTGCGGCTTAGTTCTTTGTCAAAATCGATAACGCCGCGGAGGGGAAGGTAGATTTCGATCCCGCCGGAAAGGACTTGGTGGGCGGCTTCGTCTACTTTGGGGCCTGTGGCTTGAATGGTTAGGTCTTCAATACGAGCCAGTTTTTGAAGGTGGTGGGACTGGTCTTTAAATGTATTTAGGTATTGGTCGCCTGTGTAAATAATGGCGTTTAGTTTGCGGACCGGGTCGATTTTAAGTTCGGTGCGGGTGCTGCGGATTTTGTAGATGGCAGCTTGAATGATGCTGATTTGGTTGATAGCATCTTGGTCGTGAGGGATTTGGGTGTAGTCGGGCCATTCTTCAATAATTAGGGCTTTGCCGGTGCCGAGTTTTTCCCATAGTTTTTCGGTAACAAACGGGATAAATGGGTGCAACAGTTTGAGGATATTTTGCATAACGGCTACCAGTAGTTGCGGGTTTTGGTCTTTGTCTTTGGACATTTCCAGGTACCAATCACAATATTCGTCCCATAAAAATTCGTAGATTTTAACGCCGGCTTCGGAGTATAAGTGTTTTTCTAGGGCTTGGGTTACGTCTTTAACGGTTTCGTGCAGGCGGCTTACAATCCATTTGTCGGCAATTGATTTTACGGGGAAGTTGTTGGGGGTTTCGTGATCGATCATTTCACATTCTTGGCAGATCATTAAGAGGAAGCGGGCGGAATTCCAGAGTTTGTTGACAAAGTTGCGGTAGCCGGCGATTTTTTCTTCGTATAAGCGGACGTTGTTGCCGGGGGTGGCGCCAATTACTAGGCTTAGGCGGACGGCGTCGGTGCCGTATTTGGCGATCATGTCGAGCGGGTCGATGCCGTTGCCTTTGGATTTGCTCATTTTGGTGCCTTGTTTGTCGAGAACTAGACCGTGCAGATAAACTTGCTTAAAGGGGACTTCGCCGGTGGCGTAGGTTGTCATTAAAATCATGCGGGCAACCCAAAAGAAGATGATGTCGTAGCCTGTTTCTAAAACGGAGGTTGGGTGGAAGTATTTAAAGTCTTCGGTTTGTTCTGGCCAGCCTAGGGTAGAAAAGGTCCAAAGGCCGGATGAATACCAGGTGTCGAAGGTGTCGGGGTCTTGTTTCCAGTCTGGGCCGGGGGCGGTGGCGCTTACTTTTAGTTCTTCGCCTTTGTACCAAACGGGAATGCGGTGGCCCCACCAAATTTGGCGGCTTATGCACCAGTCGCGTAGATTTTCGATCCAGTTAAAGTAGATTTTGTTAAAACGATCGGGAATTATTTCGATATCGCCACTGCGAATAACGTCGAGGGCAACGGCTTTTAGGGAGTGCTTGCCGCCTTTCCAGTCTAGAACCGGTTTATTAACGTCTACAAACCATTGTTTGGAAATTAAGGGCTCGATACTGGTGCTGCAACGGTAGCAGATTGAGAGGTTTTGTTTGTATGGTTCTTCTTTAACCATAAGACCCAGGTCTTTTAGTTCTTGGACAAAGTTGGTGCGGGCTTCTTGTACGGTTTGGCCTGCGTATTTGCCGGCTACATCGGTCATTAGGCCTTCTTCGTTAATTACTTGAACAACTTTAATGTCGTGTTTTTGGGCGAGTTCGTAGTCGGCGTGGCTGTGGGCCGGGGTAACGCCGAGGGCGCCGGAGCCAAATTTGGGATCGACGCTTTTGTCGGCAACTACTTTAACGGTGATTTGGTGGTCGCCAAAATTAATGTCCATGGTTTGGCCAACGTATTGTTTGTAACGTTTGTCGGTTGGGTTTACGGCTACGGCTGTATCCCCTAGTTTTGTTTCTGGTCTGGAGGTGGCAATTATAAAAGGGCCATAGGTAAAGTAGTAGAGGGTGGCATCGATTTCTTTGTGATCGACTTCGTCGTCGGCAAGGGTGGAGCTGCAGCGGGGGCACCAGTTAACAATGCGGTCGCCACGGTAAATTAACTGGTCTTCAAACATGCGAGTGAATACGGTTTGGACGGCTTGGCTTAGACCTTCGTCCAATGTGTAGCGTTCGCGGGTCCAGTCGCAGCTGGCGCCCATTTTGCGGATTTGGTTGCGGATTGTGTCTTTGGAGTTTTCGGCAAATTCGTGTACTTTTTTAAGAAATTCTTCGCGTCCTAAGTCGTGCCGGGTGAGTCCTTGGTTGGCAATAATTTGTTCAACTTTATTTTGAGTGGCAATGCCGGCGTGGTCGGTGCCCGGTAGCCATAGGGTGGGATCCCCTTTCATGCGGTGGTAGCGGATCATGATGTCTTCTAAGGCTAGCATGGTGGCGTGCCCTAAATGCAGTTGGCCGGTGGCGTTTGGAGGTGGCATGCTAATGACAAATGGTTTTTTATTTGGGTCGATTGTTGGCGTAAAATGGCCTGCATCTTCCCATTGTTGATAAATAGTATCTTCGTGCTCCGATGCTTCGTAAGCTTTTGGAATTGGCATTTTTGTAATGATTTAGAAAATTTGTTTAATTGACAATTCCGCTAAGGAAAGCGCCAATGCCGTAGGAGATAAGTGCACAAACCGAACCAACGAAGACGATTTCAAGTACACCTCTAATTCCCCTTTCTTTAGTAATTTTAAGACGTATGAAGCCAAGGACGGTGAGGGCAAATAATGTAGCAACTATCGAACTTAAAAATTGATCTAATTTTATTGCAAAGACGAATGGAATTAAGGGGATAAAACCAAAGGCACAAAATGATATAACGGTTACAAGGGCGTTTAGCCAGGCTTTTTGGTTGGGATCTATAATTAGTCCTAGTTCTTCTTTCATCATTGTGTTTACCCAGCGATTGTTATCGGCGGTGATAACTTTGACAACTTGTTCTAGGAGTTTGCCGGTAAATCCTTTTATACGGTAAATCTCACGGATCTCTTCACGTTCAAACTCTGGAGTGTCTTTTATTTCTTGATATTCTCTTTTTTCTTCTTTGATAAAATGGTCGATTTCGGATTTGATGGCTAGATAGTTACTTAACCCCATAGAAGCGCCGTCGGCAAGCATGTTGGCAACTCCTAATATGACTATTACTTTAAGTTCAAACCCGGCGCCTACGGCGCCTGACACAACGGCAAAAGTCGTAATAATTCCGTCATTCCCACCGTAAACAATATCCTTAATGTAGTCGCCCAGTTTGTCGGTACCGGTATCTTTATTGCGATGCTTCTCGTATTCGCGACGAAATTTCGGAGTCATTTGATTTTTGAACATAGTTTTAGTAATGAAGGTCTAGTGTTTGTGGTTCATGTCGAGAGTTTATCCTCTTTTGTAGGTTTGGTAAATGTTTTCTCTTGCTTTATAACTGCGTTTCGACTACATTCTTGCAGCTTATTCAAGCATTTTATTAATCATAGTCAGTACAAGGGACCACCTATTCCTGCCCTCTAACAAGGGGAACGTGGTGGAAGGAACTTCTCTGGCAGTAACCCCAAGGAATATGTCTGAGTTAACTACAAAAGAAAAAAACGATATGCTTAAACGCATGTTGTCGCATGCTGTGCATTTTGGTCACGGTAGAGCTAAATGGAATCCTAAGATGAAGGAGTTCATTTTTACAGTGCGTGATGAAGTTCATGTTTTTGATCTTCATAAAACATTAGATAAATTAATGATTGCATTAGATTATCTAAAAAAATGTGCGAAAGAAGGTAAGACTGTTTTGTTTGTAAGTACAAAGCAACAAGCCGTACCGGTTGTTAAAGCAACAGCAGAAGCAGTTGGTCAGCCACATGTAACTTTAAAATGGATCCCGGGATTGCTCACAAACTATGACACTGTTAGTCAACGTATTCGTTATTTGAAGAAACTTAAAGAAATGAAAGCATCCGGTGATTTTGATCGTTATACAAAACGTGAAGCATTAGACTTTGAACGAGAAATTGAAAAACTGGAAATGGCATTAGGTGGTGTATCTGAAATGACAAAACTACCGGACTGTATTTTGGTTTTGGATGTTGTTCGTGACAATATTGCGGTGTTGGAAGCTCGTAAACTTGGTATTCCGGTTGTTGGTATTTGTGATACCAATGCGGATCCGGATTTAGTTGATTACCTGATTCCGGGTAATGACGATGCTATTAAAGCAATCGAATTTTACTTTGATGAATTTGCTGATGCCCTTAAACAAAAATAATTATTACTCGTTAACTTTATAGAATTATGGTCTCTATTGATCAAATTAAGGAACTTCGTGAACGAACCGGTATCTCAATGACTGTTTGTAAAAAAGCATTAGAAGAAGTGGGCGGCGATATGAATGCGGCTATCGATTTATTAAGAAAAAAAGGTGAAGCAAAAGCTGTTGAGCGTGGTGATCGTGATGCGGGCGAGGGCCGAGTTGCCATTGCTGGTACCGATCAAAAAAAGGCGATGATTTTGCTTGCTTGTGAAACAGACTTTGTGGCTCGCAGTGAAGAGTGTGCTAAAGCAGCACAAGGATTTGCCGAAAGAGTTTTGGTAGAAGGCGTAGATGTTGATTTGTCCGGTGAAGTTGCTGATATGGGGATTCAGCTTGGTGAAAAGATTGAAATTAAAGGTAAAGTGATTTTTGAAGGTCCCATGATTGGTGCTTATATCCATTCAAATAATAAAATTGGTGTTTTGGTGAATTTAAGTGGTGGTAGCGCCGAGCAAGGTAAAGACGTTGCGATGCATACAGCGGCAACAAAGCCTGATTGTGTAAGTCCGGATCAAATGGATGCGGATTTAGTTGAACACGAAAAGGGTATATGGCGTGAACAGTTGGTAGCAGAAGGCAAGCCCGCTGAGATAATGGATAAAATAATGATGGGTAAAGAAAGAAAGTTTTGTGAGGACGGTGCGTTAATTTCTCAACCTTTTGTCAAAAATCCGGATCAAACCGTTGGTCAGTATTTAGGTGATGTAGTTGTTAATGACTTTGTTTTGTTCCAAGTTTAATTGGTCGGAATACAATTGCGGATAAACGAAGGTGACCAGTGGTCAATTTGACCGAGGGACAGTAACCGTTGAGTCTATGACTTTGTAATAGTCTGTTAAATAGCCATCAAAAACTGTCCCTTGAAATAGAAATTCTATTCTTAAGCTGTTCATAATAAAGTGCGACAACACCATTTGAGAATGATGTGCTACTGATAAGTTTCAATGGGTTCTTGTCGTTTACTTTTTCAAATAATACTTTGCCATTTGATACAACTGGATATACATAGAGATGATATTCATCTACAAGTCCGAGTCGAACAAATGTTTGTGCAAGACTTGCGCCACCTGAAAGATGAATATCTTTGCCGGGATTACTTTTGAGTTCAGCAATAAATTTTTTAATATCGTCATCACTTTGAGCAGGCGCATATTCAGAATTGTTCCATGCTAATTTTTTCCCATTCTCTGTTCTGGAGTAGACATATTTCTTATAAGAGTGCATTTTTTGAGCTATTTCTTGAGTAACTTTTGATTCATCTTTTAATGCATCTGGCCAATATGCAAACATCTCTTTATACGTTGTATGACCGACAAGAATAGTATCAAAATCTCCATATGCACGATTAATTTCTGCATAAAGATCATCAGGCACGCCACTTACCCACTCATCGGGACTATCCACTCTTCCGTTTAGTGTCATCATCATTTGTAATACGATTTTTCTCATAATATTATCCTTAATAATTAAAAGTTTATATAAAATATTTTTTGAATTTCGGACAACGTCTATGACTATGCGATGTTTGCCAGTGCTATAATATCGCGAAGCGGTTGCAGTGGCAAATGTGGGAGAATAACTGAGCGAAGCGAAGGAATGAACCGCATAGTCATTGTTATATGATGTACATGTTTTCCTTTAATTTCTGAAAGAAATTGTTTTTAA
>PFRW01000060.1 GCA_002788755.1 Candidatus Peregrinibacteria bacterium CG_4_9_14_0_2_um_filter_41_14 | reverse complement strand
TATTTGCCGGTGGCAACTTTGGCACCAAGGTTGTTTCCCCCGGCAAAGCCGACGTTCATTTTTGATTCGACTAAGTTGATGCGGCTTTCTGTGGCGGCTTGCTTCAAAAAGTTAACACTGATGGGGTCGGAGGAAGCGTTATCAACAAAAATAATTTGAATGAGAAAATCGGCTTGGCTGGCTTCTACCGCTTCTACACATAGTTTAGGGAAATGTTTGTGGTTGTAATTTACGGTGACGGTCGATACGGATTTTTCCATGTTTTTAGTTTAAATTGCGAACAGAGATTGTTTTGGTATTTTCTTTAATAGCAAGCGTATTTTCGCCTTTAACAAAGCTGTTATTGGGAATGTCTTGATCAATAGTTAAATTGCTGCCGATCATGCAGTCACTGCCAATGGTAATGCCCGGCATTAGGCATGTACCAACACCAATGCGGATGTTGTTACCGGTCACGGTGCCAAGTTTGATGAGTTTTGTGTCGATTTTTTCACCTTGGACGTTCATGCTGATTACTTCTTCGTCTAAACGTAAATTACCGGTGACGGAGCCGGCGCCAAAGCTGACGTTGTTGCCAATAACGCTGTCACCTACGTAGTTGGTGTGGGTCCAAACGTCGTTTTGGATGTAGCTGCGAGCAATTTCGGAATTAAAGCCAATCACGCAGTTTGCGCCAATAAAACTGTCTCTAACTAGACTATTGTTGGCAATAATGGTGTTGGGGCCAATGTAGGCGGGGCCTTTAATCATGGCGTTGTGCAGCACTTTTACGCCTTTGCAGATAATTACAGGCCCTTCTATAACGGCGGTTGCGGCAATTTGGGCGTCTGGGTCGATTTTTGGTTCGTAACGGCTAAAAATGTGTTTGGCCATTGGGTAAATGTGCCATGGATACTTAATTGTAAACCAAGGCCCACTGTAGCCGATGGCGTAGTAATTTTCGGTTTGAAAAAGGGCGTCGAGGGCTTGTTCGTAAAGGTCGTCGTTGGCGCTGCCGTTTTTGACTGAGGCATCTACTTTGGCAAATAATGCTTTGGGATTGTGATGATAGTGATAAACTAAGTTAACTAAGTTGCTGGGCTCGTTGTTCTCGCCTGGTTTCTCTATAATGGTATTAATTTTCTTATCGGCATCAATTTTGAGGTAGCCACCTGGAAAATATTCGCTAACTTCTTTTGCCAATAAGTAGGACGTGGATACATTGGCATCAATTGCAGATTTTAAGGCTGCTAGCCCTGTATCGGCAATGAGATCGTTGCTGCTAACCAGTAAAAATGGTTTGTTGTCTTTGTATTGATGCGCCAACGATTGCACCGCGCCAGCCATACCCAACTCTAGATCGGCCTGGGCAACCAATTTAGGCTTTAGCGTAAGCTTATCGGCAATTTGCTGAATACTTTCGGAATTGTGATCGCCATAAATCATCACCAATTCGTCTATCCCCTGATTAACCAACTGTTGCACCTGCTGCTCTAACAAAGTTTGCCCACAAAATTCCAAAAGGATTTTATCTGGCACTGGTTGAAGGCGTTGACTACGCCCGGAAGCTAAAATTACGGCTCGCATAAAATCTTGCTAAATCGAGCGTATGATAGAGGGAAATTGGATTAATGACAATGGATGATGGAGGGGGCTGTAATTGAGTGTACACTCACCCGTTAATATGGCGTAACTACCTATTTTGACTATTCCGTGCCTACGCAAAATGTTAAAATTGGAGGTCAATTTAACTACTTAGCTATGGATCTCCATCAACAGTTTGTGCAATTGGGTAAAGAACATCGAGTGATCATTTATAAAATGCAGGCGATTTTGCCGGAGATTAATAAACAAGGCATTTATAAGAGATATGCATCTGATATTTATGAATATGCGCGTAAGTATGCGGGCTTATCGAGTGGTGTGGTTTGTAAAATTTTAAAAACTTATGAGAGAATTGAAGATAAACCGGCGTTAAAGTTGGCGATAGCTAAAGTGGGTGTTCATAAAGTGGCTTTAGTGGCGGGATTGGCTAACTCTCAAAATGAGCAAAGGCGCTGTGGAGCAGTTTGTTAAAGATGAGCGTGGCAAAACTGATGAGGTTGTTAAAATCGAGTTGGATTTAGAGATGCAATTTCTGTTTCATCAATTAAAGAAAAAGCTTGGTAATGGTCTTTCCAATAAGGAAACTTTGCGTAAGCTCTTGCGCCAATTAACCGAGAACATAAAAGAGCCAAATAGCAAGAAAATCCCCGGGGATGGGAATTATAAATCACGTTATATTCCTATAAACAACAAACGAATGGCACTTCAACAGACCAGTGGCAAATGTTCTTTTGAACGGTGCACAAAACCGCATGACCATATCCATCACATTAGTCCTTACTCGGAATCGAAGAATCATCATCCGAAAAACCTAATGCCGCTGTGCAAAGAGCACCATGAGCTTGTGCATAATAAGGATCCCCTTTACTTAAAATACCGGTTACGTTAAAACCTAATTATGACTGACTTTGTTTTTCTAGATATCGATACGCAAAAGGAGTTCGTGGAGCATTTTGGCCGCAAGGCGATACCCGACTGCCCAAAAATACGCGAGAACCTGATGGAGCTAATGAGTTTTGCCATGCACAACAAAATCCCGGTCATATCCCCTGTTTCAGCAGAAACAACAGACAGCGAAAAAGTGATAGAAACCGAAATTAGCCGGGGAGAGGCACAACAGTCAATTTTTGAACATACGGGTGCTAACCCATTTCAGAATGAAAACCTCATGCGGAAACTGGAAGCTTTGACACCTCAGACCGTGGTGGTCTTTGGCGTTCCTTTAGAAACAAGCGTGAGTGAGGCAGTTCGGACTTTGTCTGGGCAAACAGACTACAAAATTTGGGTGGTGCGCGATGTGGTAAAAGGCTATACAGACGAAGAAGAGACGTTGGCGGAACTGCGCAAACTAAAAAATGTGTCGCTTATGAGCGCAAGGAATACGATTAAGTTTTTGGCGGAGATCAACTTTTAGTAAACTTTATAAAGTTTGATATAATGTAAATATGAAACCGAACAAAAAACTTCAAATAATTCAACAGCTCTCCGGGCTTACCCAAACCCAGTTAGCAAGTCGGCTAAATGTTTCTTTTCCTACCCTTAATTCTTGGATTAACGAGACCTTAACTACCCAAAATTCTCCACATGAATAGCCGCCTTGTCCATCCCCTGTTCCAGCGCAAAATTGCGGACGTCTTTAACCATGGCGCCACTGCCGCAGATGTAGAGGTGGGCGGCGGTTTTGGCGAAATTAAATTGATCCAAATAGGCGGTGACACGGCCGTCGATGCTGGATAAAGTGATCTGGTATGTAAAGTTTGGGTGCTTGGCCGAAAGCTCGGCCAGGAGATCAGTAAAAAGAAGGCCTTGTTGATGGCGGACCCCGAACAGCAGTTCGATGCGACGACCGTCGCCGCGGGCAAGAAGGTCTAAAATGATTGATTTCATGGGACCGATGCCGGTGCCGGTGGCAACTAAAATTAGGTCGGCGGCGTTATCGTCTTTAATAAAGAACATGCCGAAGGGGCCTTTAAATTGGACTTTAGCGCCAAGGGGGAGGTTGGCTAAAAAGGTAGAGCCTTTGCCGTTGGGGATTAATTTTACACAGATTTGAAAACTGTTGCTGCTGGGGGGGGAAGAGATGGAGTAGGCGCGTTGCTCGGTTTTGCCTTCGTGGTCAAAAATCATCATGGCAAAATGGCCGGCTTTGTAGGGAAAAGAGCCGGGGGTAAAGGTAAAATCAAACTCCCAGGTGTCGGCTGTTAGTTGGACTTTAGAGGCTAGAGTGGCGGTGAAGATTTCCGGTTTTATGAATTGCATAGGGTTTTTATTAGTTGCGAATTGTGACCACGGCCGGCATAAAGATTGATTGGCTGCCCCTCTTTAACTTGGCATAGTGTTGTTAATTTAGCTAAGAGAGGATCAATAAACTTTAACATCACTTCGATATCCTGATCGTCATAAATAAATGTGGGGGAGCGGTAAAAATGAATTGTATGATCTTTATAGTAGCCGCGAACGTGCATATCTAAAAAGCGACGGGTCATGTTTTCGTCGGTAAAGGCCTCCTTAATAAACCATTGGTCGTGGAACATGGTTGTATTTGGCGCACTAACCTCAAGACGACTCTCATTAATGATGACGAACAAGGTACGGGGTTCGGATGGCATGCCAATTGGTTAATTAAAGGTATTTTAGCAGGCTATTTGCCTTTGCTAAAGGTTAAATCATAAAAGTGTTTGGGAATCAGTCATTATTTTTCTTTAAAGTAAGATGGCGCAATTGCCAATAGTTAACAATAATAGGGATACTTAATTAAATAAAAACAAAAATATGAAACCAGTATCATCTATGCGAGTTTTTCTTGCCCTACTGCTTAGTTTTATTCTTATTTTGGGTGCAAAGGTTATTGCTTATTCCTACTTCCTACAAGGAGTTTGGACTGTTATGCAAGACCAAGGATTTTTGAGACTTAATGGCATTGCCGGCATGGGCATTGGCATTTTTATCTTAGTAGTTATTTTGGCGGTTTGGATTTTGTCCGAGTTTTGGAAAAAGGCAGCAGATGGTGTTGAAGTTGTTTACTATTCACTACTTGCCGGTTTGCTTTTTTCATTACCGGAAATTACTCAGTACTTTTTCTTTCAATTTCAATGGGAGCTACCGGTTGGGGTGATTCTTTCTAATTTAATCGGGTTTGGTTTGGCGGGCTTGGCATTTGGATTATTGATTTTTCGTAAAAAGTAGTTTTCATTATCAAAAAACGCCTTACCGTTATTGGTGAGGCGTTTTTTAGTTGTAGATATTAGTACTTTGCTTGATAACGTTGACGACAAGCTAAGATTGTATCTTGTGCCTTTGCTAAACCGTGGTAGCCTTTAATGTCGACGGACTTATGGCCTTTAACTGCGTAAGATACAAGTTTTTCGGCGTCGGTACCAATTTTATTGGCGGCAACTTCGGTCATTTTGTCGGCTTTCTTTTCTAAGTATTTGTAGGTGCGGAAAAAGTCTTCAATTTCGGCTTTGCGGGCGGCAGGGACGTCATCAATTGTTTTGTATTCAATAAAGCGCGGGTCGTTTAGGGGGACGGCGATAATTTTTTCGTCCATTTCGCCATCGTCAATCATTAGCAGCATGCCAAGGGGACGAGCTTCTACCAAGGTCATTGGGAAAAGTGGGTTGGTGGTTAAGAGGAGCACATCCAGCGGATCACCATCTTCGGCAAGCGTTTGTGGGATCATGCCGTAATCAGCCGGATATTGCATAGAAGAGTACATAACGCGATCAAGCATTAGGAGACCGGTTTCTTTGTCAATTTCGTACTTATTGTGTGAACGCCACGGAATCTCAATTAAACATTTAAATGATTCCGTCAGATTCTCCCCGGGATTAATATCGTGCCAGACATTCATAATTAGTTTGGTTAATTTTCTTAAACACTATCCCAAAGTGCTAGCTTGTTGTCAATTACGGTGCCGACGTGGTAGAATTATTTAATCATTTAACTACGCAGTTATGGACACCTCCATTTTTTTAGCTAAAGTTTTTGGCTTTGGCTTTGTGGTTTTGGGGCTTAGCATGTTTTTTAACATCAAACGGCTCAAAATGGTAATTGATGATATTGTTAAGAGTCCGGGACTTATGTATGTAACCGGCTTTTTTACGTTTGTTTTGGGATTAATAATGGTTATTGCCCACAATGTATGGGTGGGTTGGCCAGTTGTGGTTACTGTATTGGCGTGGCTGACACTACTAAAAGGAGCAATGTTTGTTGGTCTGCCTAACTACCAAACTAAACTAATAAAAGCCTTCCGCATGGACAAATGGTATACAGTTGGGTCTATATTTGTTTTAGCTTTGGGGGCTTATTTACTTTATGCGGTGTACTATATGGTGTAGATACCTGACATTCTACAAAAATTCATAAGACAAGGTTAAATTTTTCTTTTGCAGCAGCTGCATAATGGACTTTAGGGAAGTGTCGAAAGA
>PFRW01000043.1 GCA_002788755.1 Candidatus Peregrinibacteria bacterium CG_4_9_14_0_2_um_filter_41_14 | reverse complement strand
GATAGCCTCAATATTTGATCACTTCCATCTAAAAATTCTTTAGCAAAAACATTAAGATCGTGAAAAATTAAATTAAGCAATGCCTCAGAAACAGATTTACTATCCGTCACAATATCTGCCTTTATTTTACCCTCTATTTTATCCTCAAATAGTGACTGCTTAAATACCGACTGATTACTCTCAATATTATTAAGTACATCAAATAGATCTTGTAACTCCACTGCATCGGGAATTTTGACATCATCACTATCACTCTTTTTGCCACTAAAAATTCCAGCCTCCTTAAGCAACTCCTTTAACTCGTACCAATTAGCAAAATATTTGTTAGAAATACTATTAATTGCTGCTTTAGACCAATAAATACCAAAATAATCATCCTTGCCTCGTAAATAATCAATAAAATCATTCAAAGTTTCAACTCCTCCCTTCTGACTCCTACCAGCAAATTTTTCTTTTCCTGCAAAGCCAGCCAGCCTTAAGATCTCTTCAACAGATACTGCATCTTTTTTCTGACTCCGCAATTCCTCAGCCTCCTTTGTAGTATTACAATTCAAAGCAAAAAACAAAGTATCACGTTTCCCACAACCAATTTGCTTATACAAAGTCTTAAAAAGAGACAACCTCTTAAAGCCACCTTCCTTAGACCTAGCTTGATTATAAAGATTTATCAAAAAATTAGCATTGGCAATTTGCTTATTATATTCCTCAAGACCATGCTGTGATAAACATCCATTAAAATAATCCATTGAAAAAATTTCAACCAATATCGGAAATAATGGCTTATTATCCTTATCAATCAAAGCATTCCCCCTCTGTTTCAAAAATTCAAAAATACTCAAATATTCGTCTGTTCTCACATTAAAAAACACCAAGTTATCACAAAATTTCGGTAAATTATCATGTACAATTCTGGTTGCAACTGCTGTTACCTTTTCGTCTTTAGTAACATAATAATTCTCCCGATTTTGACTAAATCCAGAAAAATAAGTGAAGAACCCCTTAAAACGTTCCAATGCCTTTATTAAGTCATCTCTTTTAACAATTTCCGAAAATTTATCCGCATTTAATGCAATAAACTCCAAGATGCCACTCTCGGTTAGAATATCACCACCATTCTTCTTAAAAAATAACTTTCCGTTAGCATTATTACCTGCAGTATTCTTCCAAGACTTTGCAGTTACTATGAATGCTTCACCAATCTCATTTCGCAAACTTTTTTCTACAGCTGTTATATCTCCCTGCTCTTTATATAAATCAAAATATCTATCAAAATTCATTCCAGCTACAACAATAGACTCTAAAGATTCATTAATAAACTCTTCATGCAAAGCATCCAATACCGGCTTTAACGTCTGATATGCATCCTCAATACTCTGATCTTTCAAAAATGTTTGAAGCTCCTTATTATATTCTAAACTTTTCCCCATCCACTCTCGAGTCTGCCCAATCGGTTTTAATTCAAAGCGCAACGTCTTACTCAATGCATACTGATTAGTAAACTTATCAAATGTATTATTTTTTTTCATTGAAATTAATTTAATAACTTATATTAAACCTATCACCCCACACAACAAAAAGCCACTACACAAAAAAAAGCCGGCTGCCGCATAACGCAGCAGCCTACCACTCTAACCTTCCAAATCACATCCTCCCTACATCCCCATCATCCCACCGCCCATACCACCACCGTGGCTATGACCGTGGTCATCTTCCGCTGACTCTTCTTCGGCAACGGCACAGCCCATGGTTAAGAAAATACCGGCAATGGATACAGCATTTTGCAAAGCGCTACGTGTTACCATTTTTGGATCCACAATTCCGCTCTTAAACATATCAACAATTTCATCTTTAGCGGCATCGTATCCCATTCCCGGTGCAGAATTTAAAACTTTATCAACAATAACAGCCGGCTCTTGACCTGCATTGCTGGCAATTTGCATTAAAGGCGCTTTTAGTGCTCTCTTAACAATGTGAACACCAGTTACAAAATCGGTATCACCTTCCACATTTTCTAAAATACTCATGGCTTGCAACAAGGCAACACCACCACCAGCAACAATTCCCTCTTCAACAGCGGCCTTAGTGGCCGCCAAAGCATCTTCAATTCTATGTTTCTTTTCTTTTAGTTCTGTTTCGGTTGCGGCACCAACTTTAATAATGGCAACACCACCACTTAACTTAGCACGGCGTTCCAGTAATTTTTCTTTATCAAAATCAGAAGTTGTATTTTCCAAAGTAACTTCAATTTCTTTAATACGAGCAGCCATAGCCACTTCGTCACCTTTACCTTCCACAATTGTCGTACTGTCCTTAGAAGAAATAACCTTGCGCGCTTGCCCCAAGAAAGTCATAACCTGCTCCACATCTTCCGGAGTTTGAGCATTATAACCTACTAATTTAAGACCAATTTCGTCACTCACAACTTGCCCACCGGTTAACACGGCAATGTCCTTCAACATTTCCTTACGACGATCGCCAAATGCCGGCGCCTTCACTACCAAAACATTAAAAGTACCACGCAACTTGTTTAAAACGATTGTGCCAAGCGCACTACCATCTAAATCTTCCGCAATAATAACCAACTCTTTTTTACCACTGCCGGCAACAATTTCCAAAATCCCCAAAATATCTTCAATCGAAGAAATCTTTTTATCGGTAATCAAAATGTAAGGATCTTCCATAACCGCTTCCATCCGATTAGGATCAGAAACCATGTATGGTGAAATATAACCGTTATCAAACTGCATACCTTCTACCAACTCTTTATCAAGCCCCATAGTTTGAGACTCTTCCACCGTAATTACACCGTCTTTGCCTACCGTATCCATTACCTCGGCAATCAAAGTTCCAACTTCTGGATTTTGAGCAGAGATAGTCGCAACTTGGGCAATTTTTTCTTTAGAATCTACCTGCTGAGCTTGACCACCCAAATGTTCCACAATCATGCGTACAGCATGGTCCATACCTTCCTTTAATTGGATAGGATTAGCACCGGCGGTTACATTACGCAAACCTTCGGCAATCATTGCGTCGGCAATTACAGTAGCGGTTGTGGTTCCGTCACCGGCAACATCATTAGTTTTAGAAGCAACTTCCTTTACAAGCTGCGCTCCCATATTTTCAAACTTATCTTTTAGTTCAATATCTTTAGCGATTGTCACACCATCATTAGTAATTGTTGGTGCACCAAATTTTTTTTCCAAAACAACATTACGACCTTTTGGGCCCATGGTAATTCGCACAGCGTCAGCTAACTTTTTCACGCCACTATACAGCTGCTGTCGCGCATCATCACCAAACGAAATATTTTTACCTGCCATAGTGATATGGTTAAATTAATAAATAATTATCCTTCAATTTTAGCTAAAATACTGTCCTCTCCTAAGATCAGAACTTTTTCACCGTCAATCTCAAACTCATCCGGCGCGTACTTTTTAAAGATAACAATATCGCCTTCCATAACATTCATCGTACCAACCGTACCGTTTTCATATTTACGTCCGGTACCTACCGCAACCACTTTTCCTTTTTGCGGTTTTTCATCTTTATCCGGCAATAAAATACCAGCAATGCTTCTGTTCTCCTCTAACATTGGTTTCACCACAACTTGGTCACCAAGAGGAATAAGTTTAGCCATAACTAACTTGTATTAAATAATAATTAGCACTTAGATTATCCAAGTGCTAATATAGCAAACAGTTATTTTCAGTCAATTCATTTTTTCAGACATCTACACTAACTCGCAATATCTTCAACACGCTTTTCTCTTAATACAGACACCTTAACCTGCCCTTGATACTGCAAATCAGTTTCAATTTTGCGAGCCAATTCATGCGACAACTTAATTGCCTCTAAATCATTTAGAACTTCCGGATCCACAACAACATTTACCAATGCACCTGTGTGCAAAGCAAAACTTTTTTCAACACCCGGAAAACTATTTGCTACATTTTCCAACTCTTCCATTCTCTTAATAAAATTATCCAAATTATCAACAGTTGCCCCCGGACGATTTACTGCAATCAAGTTTGCCACTTGTACAATAATTGCCTCCAAAGATTTAGGCTCCGGATCGCCATGATGTGAACGAATCGCTTCCACAACTTTTTCATTCATGCCGAATTTTTTCGCAATATCAGCACCAATATGCGCATGATGTCCTACAATTTCATGATCCACCGCCTTACCAATGTCATGTAACAAACCGGCTTTTTTACATAAATTAACATTAGCTCCCATTTCTGCCGCAATTTGACCAGCTAAAAAGCTTACTTCCATTGAATGCTTTAAAACATTTTGCCCGGAACTAACACGGAACTTAAGACGACCAAGCAACTTAATCAATTCCGGCGACAAACCAACTACACCTGTGTCATAGGCAGCCTTTTCGCCTAACTCCTTAATCATCACTTCAACCTCTTCTCGCACTTTAACAATTGTTTCTTCAATGCGCGCCGGATGAATACGCCCATCAGACACAAGTCGCTCTAAGGCAATTTTAGCAACATAACGACGTACCAAATCAAAACCGGAAATAATCACTGTTTCAGGTGTATCATCAACAATTACATCAACACCGGCAATATGTTCAAAAGTATTAATGTTGCGACCTTCTCTACCAATAATTCGCCCCTTCATGTCATCCGAAGGTAATTGAACCAAAGTCGAAGTAGATTCAGATGCTGTTTCGGCAGCATACTTTTGCATTGCCTCAGCAATAATATTTTGCGCTCTCTCCTTTGCCTTACTTTTCACTTCCGCTTCTGCTTTATCTAAACTTTTCACTAAATCAACAACATGCTCTTTTTCAATTTTCTTAAACAGTTCTTCACGCGCTTCATCTTGAGATAACTTAGCAACACGCTCCAACTCCTCTTCTTGTTTAGATAAATTCTCCATAACCATACTCCTTTTCACACCCAACTCTTCAATCTGCTTTTGCAAATTATCTTGCTTTTGTTCAGCTTGCTCAAGTTTTTTATCTAAAGATTCCTCCTTGGTTAATAAACGCTGTTCATTTTGAGACAACTCTCGTCTCTTTTGCTGTTCCTCTTTTTTTATTTCCTCCTGCATCTTTAAAGACTCCTCTTTTGCTTTATAAAGAAGCTCCCGCGCCTCATTCTTGGCCTCATCCAATATTTTCTTACTTTCATCCGAAGCACTTTTCCCTTTAGCTGCAAGCAACTTAAGACTGGCAAAGTAACCAACAATCAAACCACCCCCACCCACTAAAATGTATACAATAGTCATAGCGTAGTAATAAAATTACAAACGCTTTTCATCCAATAAAACTCTATTAATCTACAATTAATCTGCTATGCAAGTAGATATTTTTTAAACTAATTTCTTTTATTTTCAGTAATTAATCGAATCAATATTTTGAATAATTTGAGTTTTATAACACAAAAAGCATAAGCAAATTAGCTAATCAAAAAATTAAAGTCAATCAAGAAGTACCATAAAAAAATTTAACTTTTCTTAAAGCGGATAATTTAAATTGACACTCCAGTCATTTAATTTTTACGAAATGAAACCACGCATCTTTGCAGCTTCCGCAATCCTCTCTCTCCTCATTTTCGGCAACATCATAACCATGGCTCAAGACAATCCTCAACTTCAAATAACCGAAATCAACAACGCCCCCGAAAGCAGTTTAGAATGGATCGAAGTTTGGAATAACACCCAAAGTCCACTCTTCCTTAACAAACTAAAATTTATCGAAAACGATACTCGCCACAACATCACCCACGAAACTCGAACAACCATCGAACCAAACGAAATATTCATCATCGCCAACAACGCCAATTTAATGACCGACATCCCCGCCCAACAACTTTTCGACTCCAGTTGGCAAACATTAAGTTTAGAAGGCGAAAGCATTGCCCTAGAATATGACAACACAATTACTGATCAAATAATGTACCCAAACACAAGCGCAAGCACATCGGCACAAAGCCTGCATCGTATCGACTCAACCACCTTTACACTAGCCTCAATATCACCACTTATTAACGGTATAACTTCCCCCATCCAACTCGATACACCTACACCGATCCTCTCACCACCCACTTTCGCCCTCATCACCGAGGTCAGCCCCAACAGTGCAAACGATTTTGTAGAACTATATTTCGCGCCAACTCCCGGCACAGAACTAAACCTCCAAAACTGGCACCTAATTGACGACAACACTTTTTACACTTTCACCGAACAAATAATTAGCACACCCACCTATCTAAGTGTAGATGCACCATTCACCAAAACAAATGAAAACATAATTCTCCTAGATGCTGAAGATAACATCATCGACGCCGTATGCTGGCACAACAGTCAACCAAGCCAAACCGAACTTAACGAAAAAGAAAATCTAATTACCGCCAACGCATGGCAAGGCAACTGCCTCGACAGTGATCAAATAGCAACCAACACATCTATTGGCCGTACTTCATTTTTCGATACCAATACAACAAGCGATTGGGAGTATTTTAGCCATCCAACCTACAACAAACCAAATGAATACAAAAATAGTGCACCAACCGCAATTATCAAAATACAAAGCGGCAAAGCAGTAGAACATGAGAAAACAAAGCTCAACTTAACGGGAATAGAGTCTTCAGACCCCGACAACGATCAATTAAGTTATTCATGGGTTCTAAACCAAACTCCTTGGAGCGAAAAAGCAAATCCTAGCGAATTAGTTATTACAGAAATTGGCACGCACCAAATTCAACTAATTGTCACCGACCCAAGTGGAGCAAGTAGTAACGCATCTATCTATATACAAATTTTGCCTCCTCTCCCAATTACAAAAGCCCCGGAATGCAAACCCATTGCTCAAAGCATTTCAGCAACACCTGCTCCCCCCATAGTCACTACAGTTCAAGACACCAGTTGGTGGTCACAAATTTCCATCAACAGTTTTCTAGCCAACCCCAAAGGAACCGACACAAACAACGAATGGATCAAACTAACTAACAACAGCGCACAAACAATCACGTTAAACAATTGGAAACTTGATGACAAAGAAGGCGGTAGTACACCATACAAAATCCCCGACCTTCAAATAACCTCCGGCCAAACAATTTCAATTTCTAGTGCCGAAAGTCATCTCAGCCTCAATAACAACGGTGATGAAGTTCGCCTATTTACACCAGATAATCAACTCGCCGCCGCCATCAGTTACGACATAGCTACAGACGATCAAATTCTTCCTGCAACAGAAGATGAAACAGAAACAAACACGACCAACAACGCCTCTCCAAAAATAACCCCAATTCAAACAAAACTAACTACATCTGCCACAACTACACCTACATCTAACACAGCTACTACAAAGACCTCAAAAACAAAATTCACAAACGGATCCACCGGAACCGACCTCAAAATTACCGAAGTTTTCCCAAATCCCAAAGGAACCGACACCAATAACGAATGGCTCGAACTATTTAATCCCACTCAAGCCACAATAAATATCGGCAACTGGAAATTAATGGTCAACAGTCACGAATATATATTAACTGACACCATTAACATCCTACCCTATACATATTTAAAATTAGATCAAAGCAATGTCAAATTCTCACTTACAAACTCCGACACCACAATCCAATTACTAAATTTCGAAAACCAACTCGCCGACACACTCACCTACTCCAAAACAAAAGAAGCAGAATCATATGCACTATTAACCGACACACGCATAACCGACGGCACCAAAACATGGAAATGGACCACCTACTTATCCCCCGGCCAACCTAACCCCGAATTAATAGAAATAAACGGTGTAATCGACAGTAAAGGCTTTGCCCAAAATCAACTCATAATTAATGCAGGTTCAATCCAAGAACAAATTGTGCAATTTGCCACCGATCAAATCTCACAAGAACAACTAAACCTCCTAAACTCAAATCCTCAAATAAAACTAATCGCCCTCCGCACCAACAACAAACTAAATTTAGAAGAGATTCTCGACCTGAAACCAATAACTAACGCTTCAACAAATAAACCCAACTACATTTTACCCATACTCATCTTCTGCATTTTACTATCACCACTGTTATATAAGCCAAGCCGTAATTGGCTAATTCAAAAGTTCAAACTTGCTAATACTCAATTATCAAACTAATATTCACACTAGTAATAATATTTAATTTACACTATGAAAAGATATGTTAGCTTAACGCTCATCATCTCACTGTTTATCAGTTTGATGGGGACCACAGCATCGGCACAAACAACCGCCTTTGCCAACAATCAAAACCATCTTATTAATGATCCCTTTTTAGTGGTCAATTACCAAGGCGCAACCAGCAACATCATTAATCAATTTTCCAATGGTGTTATCGCTAAAATGCAAAGTGCAGATAAAGACCAAGCAGAACTATTTCAAAAACTATTCTTAGAAAACAATGTCACCGCCGTCATGGGACAACCACAAGCTACATATGAAGACACAATCGCCTACTTCATTATCGACACAAGTGAAACCTCACTAACCGATGCTGTTTCAACTCTAAAAACAATTGAAGCACTAGAAACAACCGAATACCAAGGTTACACAATTTACTCTTCATACAAACGCGCTGATTTTGCCGCTACCTATACCGAAGGCGTCATTCTTGTCAGCGATAGTGTTACTCGATTGAAATTAGCGATCGACAACATCACCGCTTCTTCCAATGTCAAAACCTTATACAGCAAAATCCCAAACGACAGTTTTGTATCAGTTATTTTCGCACCAAAAGTTTCCGCAGCCGACAATATCGAACTTGCCAAAATATCAGACGCATACGAACATCAAGTACTAAGCATTAGCGAAAGCTCAACAGATCACTTTACCATCACTTCATATAATAAAGGTAAAACAGCTACTTTCGACAGCAACAACTTTAGCTACGAAGACTACGTATTTACACCAACTTTGTACAAATCCGTACCCGGTGAAAACACCCTTTTTTACGCAGAAATGAATGACATTTACGACAATCTTACTAAATCCGCAGAGCTTTCAGGGGCAACCGCAACACTAGGCTCAGATTATGACCAATTAATCTCATTAATCGCTCCATATAAAGATCTCTTAAACGGCAATACCGCTTTTGCAATTCAATTTGCAACCGACTCTCCGGTTCCGTACCTTACACTTGCCAGCCAAATTGACAGCCAAAACGCAAATGAAACAACTGCTGCCAACCTTCTTACCGACTTACTGACTACCCACATTGATACCCAATTAGAAATTGACGAACTGGTCCCTGCCGATCTTACAACACGAACCGGCACCCTTACCGGCAAAGACATCTCCAGCGCAATTAACGATGCCAAACCACTAAAATTAACATACGGAATTAAAGACAATGCCTATTTAATTAGTAACAATCCCAATATTGCTACAGAATTTAATGGTGCCAATACACTTACAAACAACGCCACCTTTACAAATGCAATTACAACTAACGTACCTAATGGTCTTACCACAGCCGTTACAGGTTTAAGCTATGTAAATCCGGCAACCCTCAGTAATTTAATTACATATGCCGTAACTTCCTTTGATCCTAATCTCGACTCCACAAATCAAGCAGACATAACAGAAGTCACCACCTACCTCGAAAGCCTACAACCATGGGTGATATATTCAGTAGCAAACAGCAAATACGAAACAACCGACACCGCCAAACTACAACTCCCTCTAAATTCATTACTGACGACCCTACTAGCAACAGCAGGTGACCAACTAATCAGTACTGAGATTAAACCGACCTACGAGCAAAAACTACAATTTAATGATGTAGACTTAGATAACTACGAAAATATTTGGTACAGCAACGACCTACTTGAACTCGCAAACGACAACATCATCCAAGGATCACAAGACGGATTCTCGCCTGCAAATTCAATTACAAGAGCGGAATACATTACCATGTTAGTACGACACTATAATCTTAAAGGTGATTGCTTAGGTTCAACTAAATTTAGTGATGTAGAAGCAGGTGCTTGGTATGATGCCAACATTTGTACAGCTTACGAGCATGGGCTTATTAAAGGCGATGACAACGGCAATACCGTTCGTCCTAATGCACCAATAAATCGTGCCGAAGCCACCCAAATTTTAGCTAACTTTAGTGGCGCACTCGTAAATGCCGATACCAACAATACTTTTACCGACGTTAAATCAAGCGACTGGTATTACAATGCAGTAGGTAAAGCCTTCAACCAAGAAATTGTTAAAGGTCGTGATAACGAACACTTTGCCCCAAGCGAAAACCTAAACCGTGCCGAAGCTGCCGCCCTGGTAAATCGTGTTAAACACAAAGAAGTCCACCTATTTGGACGCCTAAACGGTTTACTATAAACAAAATCATGCTCAACAAAGAAATTGCCGAAATCTTTAACACTTTCGCCGATGTCTATGAAATTCTGATCGACGAACTACAAGAAAATGACAAACAAATTTCTTTCAAAATCAGAGCATACCGCCAAGCAGCGTTAACACTTCAAAATCTTAGCCAAGACCTAAAAGTTCTCAACACAAAAAAGCACCTCGATGCCCTCCCAGGCATTGGGGCTGCTTTTGCAAGTAAGATCCAAGAGTACATTAATACCGGTAAAATTGCCGAATTTGAACAACTCAAAACACTAGTTCCACCCGGGCTACTCGACATCCTCAATATTCCCGGCCTTGGACCCAAAAAAGTAAAATTATTTTACACACAACTTGGTATCACAAATTTAGAGCAACTCGCCAAAGCAGTCAAAGAAGGCCAAATTGAACAACTCCCACGCATGGGCAAAAAAAGTGCCGACAAAATTTTAGAAGCAATCAATAGATTCCATCTTCAACCAAAACGTTTCCTCCTTGGCGACGCCATCCCTCAAATTGAATCAATCATTGAAGATCTCAAAAGTTCCAAATTAATTGACCGCATTAGTTACGCCGGATCAGCCAGACGCCAAAATGTCACCGTCGGTGATATCGATATTATTTGTAGCACCAATAATCCGGCACAAGTTATCGCCTACTTCAAAAAACAACCTTACATCAACGAAATCATTGCCGAAGGTAACACCAAAATCTCAGTCTACCTACAATCAAAACTCCAAATGGATTTGCGTGTTGTCGCCCCACACCAATTTGGGGCTGCCCTCCAATATTTTACCGGCTCTAAAGCGCACAACGTAAAATTACGCACCATCGCCAAAACCCTTGGCTACAAAATCAACGAATACGGCATTTTTAAAGAGAACCAGTGCGTCGGTGGCGAAAACGAGGAAGACATCTACAAAACCCTCAAAATGAGAACTCCCCCACCCGAAATCCGCGAAAACACCGGCGAAATCGAACTCGCTCAAACACAAAATCTCCCCCACCTCATCAATCTCAAAAACATTAGAGGTGACCTCCACATGCACTCCACATACTCCGATGGCAAACAAAGCATCCGCGAAATGACCGAAGCAGCACAAGCCCGCGGCTACGAATACATTGCCATTACCGACCATTCCCCAAGTCTCCACATTGCCAAAGGCGTAAGCGAATCCGCTTTAGTTGAGAAAAAAGCTGAAATCGATAAACTAAATAACGATCCTGACATCAAAATCAAAATTCTCTTTGGCACCGAAGTCGACATCCTCGCTGACGGCACCCTCGATTACCCAAACAAAATCCTCAAAACATTCGACATCGTCATTGCTTCCATTCACTCCCGCCTTAGCCAAGACAACACTCAACGCATCATTAGCGCGATGCAAAACCCCTTTGTCCATATCATTGGCCATCCCGGCACTCGCATGCTGAATAAACGCGACCAAAGCCCAAACGATTGGTCCAAAATCTTTACTGTCGCCGCTCAAACCAATACAATCCTAGAAATCAATGCCAGCCCCAAACGCCTCGATTTAGACGGCAATTTAGTTAAAGAAGCCCAAAAATATGGTTGCACCTTCACCATCAACACCGATGCCCACAACATAGACCAACTGGATTTTATGTGTTACGGAGTCGGACAAGCTCGCCGCGGCTATCTCACAAAAGCGGATGTAATCAACACATACTCACTCAAACAGCTATTGACAAAACTCAAACAATCTATAAACTGTAAGGCTTAATTCACAGCATGCTAACTCAAATTTCAAAAAGCGAAATCGAAAAAGGGCTCAAGTTAATTGAACAAGCCCAAACAATCGCCATCATCTCCCATCGTGGACCCGATGCCGACACCATTGGTGCCAATCTAGCCTTACGCCTCGCCCTAGAACCTTTGGGCAAAAAAGTCACCAGCCTTTGCATCGACCCTGTCCCCGAAAACTGCCAATTCATGCCACAAAGCACGCAGTTTAAACAAACCTTCAATTACGAAGATTTTGACTTATACATCATTGTCGATTGCGGCGCTCACTACATGACCCGTTTCCACGAAGACAAACCGGAACTACTCAGCAAAAAAATCCCAATTCTCAACATCGATCATCATTCTTCCAATGACAATTTTGGTACAGTCAATTTAGTGCAAGATGATGCCGCTTCCACAACCCTCATTTTATGGCACCTCTTTAAAAGTTGGAATCTAACACTCACATCCTACATTGCTACCTGCTTACTTGCCGGCCTTTTCTTTGATACCGGCAGCTTTCAACACGACAATACCAATGCCGACGTATTGCGTTGCGCCGCCGACCTTACTCGCTATCACGCAAATATCCCCCTAATTTCTTACAACCTTTTCCAACAAACCAGCGTCAACAAACTCAAATTATGGGGACGAATTTTAAATCGCACCCACGTTAATAGCAAAAACATTGTCTCCTCAGTAATTACCGAAGAAGATTTCACAATCACCGGCGCCAAAAGCAAAGACACCGAAGGTCTCATCGATTATCTGACTGCCGTTAAAAACAACAAATTTGCCATCCTCCTCACCGAAGATTTTAGAGGTGGCATCAAAGGATCTCTCCGCACCCAAGGCGACACCGATGTTTCCCAAATCGCCTCCCTATTTGGTGGCGGCGGACACAAAAAAGCCTCAGGATTTAGAGTCACCGGCAAACTCAAAGAAGACATAAACTGGATGGTAAACTAACTACCCTTCCCACTTCCAATTCACAATCTCTTCCGGATCTTCACCGGTTGCCAAAATACACTCGCGATGCAACTTAATCGTTTCTTTAATATACCCAACCAATTCATCCACATTAATATCCAAAGTTGGATTATATTTTTTCGCCTCACAAATCGCATCCATTGCAATATGATAACGACTCGTCTTATTAACCAATTGCATATCAAACGGCGTTGTTGTCGAACCTTCATCAATATAACCATGCACCGATAAACGTGGAAATGCCGGATGTTTAATCAACAACTTTTCAATCGCAATCGGATAACCATGGAAATTAACAATAATCGGCTTATCATCTGTAAAATGCTCATTAAACATCGATGTACCAATTGAACACGGATTATGCTCATCCCCTACTCCTAAACAAGATATTTCCGAAATACTTACAAACCGTGTTTTAAGCTGCGGTGCCAAATTTTTCAATAACTGAATCGCTGCCATTACCTCCAATGTCATATAATCACCACAACCGGACAAAACAACATCAGGATTTTCACTCTGATTGCCGGCCCAATCCCAAACCATAATACCCATCTGTAATTGTTTTTGTGCTTCCTCTATCGTTAACCATTGTGGCAATTTTCGCTTTCCGGCAACCACAATATTAATACTATTTTTACGATCCAAACAATCCTTGGTAATTACCAATGCACTGTTCGCATCCGGTGGGAAATACACGCTAATAAACTCACCATACTTATCCAACATATTACTAATAAAACCCGGATTTTGATGTGAAAACCCATTATGTTCCTGCCTCC
Organism: Candidatus Peregrinibacteria bacterium CG_4_9_14_0_2_um_filter_41_14; assembly: GCA_002788755.1. Lineage (GTDB taxonomy): Bacteria > Patescibacteriota > Gracilibacteria > UBA1369 > UM-FILTER-41-14 > UM-FILTER-41-14. Next base: position 10,268 of record PFRW01000043.1, on the reverse strand, counting down.
AGCCCAAACTGGACAACAAATAATTAGCCGACGGTACATCGGGACGCCACTCAATTTTACTAGCCTGTTTAATAAATTTAGCATGTTGATCAACCATACTGGAAATAATCTGAATAAATGCTTCGTACGAAGACAAAAAGCCATAACGTCCTGTCAAAATATAGCCCTGCATCCATCCTTGCAAAGTATGCTCGCTCAAAATTTCCATAACTCGTCCCGTAGGCAACATTTTATCGTCATAATCTTTAAGCGGCCACATAAAAGCACGACCGGTCGCCTCAAACATCGCTCCCAAATTATTAGACGTAGTTTCATCCGGACAAAAAAAGCGGAAATTTTGCGCTTCCTTATTTTCCTTAAAAATATCTCTTAACAACATACCGATTTGGTAGGTACTCTCACCTTTCTGTCCTCGTTTTTCACCTAACGGAACTTCGAATTTTTTTAAATCGGGAATCACTAACTCCTTTGTAATATTCTTATTATTTACATACGGATTAGACCCCATACGTAAATCACCTGTAGGGATATACTTAGTGACCTCCGGAATCGGCCTTCCTACTTCATCAAACAAAGAACCAATATCATAACTTTCTAGCCAACCTTTAACTGCCTGAAATTTATCTTCATCCTTTTGCGGATCAACAATTGGCACACCATGTGACAAATAATTCCCTTCAATCTTCTCTCCATGGAAAGTTTCAATCCCTGTCCACCCTTTAAGATTGCGCACAATCAACATCGGCCATTTTGGTTTTAATACAACCTCACCCGACCTAGCTTTATTTTGAATTGCCCTAATTTCCGCATACGACTCTTCCAAAGCAATTAACATACCCTCAAACGCATCCTTAGGCTCCTTAATGGCATCCACAATTTTCACATTATAACCAAACCCGGTAAACAACTGCGTTAACTCTTCATCATCCATCGCTCCATAAACGGTTGGTTGTGAAATCTTATAACCATTTAAATTGATAATTGGCAAAACTGCACCAGACTCCGCCGGATTCAAAAATTTATTACTATGCCAAGCCGCTGCTAATGGGCCGGTCTCAGCCTCTCCATCACCAATTACACAAGCCGTAATCAAATCCGGATGATCTAAAACAGAACCGTAAGCCGTTGCTAAACTATATCCTAACTCGCCACCTTCCAAAATACTCCCTGGTGTGCCCGGAGTAACATGCGAAGGAAACCCTCCCGGCCAACTAAAATTTTTAATTAAACGACCAAGCCCTTCCGCATTAATTTTATAATCAGGATAAAAATCTCCCAAAGTACCCTCTAAAAATAATTGTGATAAAACCGCCGGCGCCGCATGCCCGGGGCCCAACATAAACAAAATCGATTGTTCGTACTTCCAAATCAAATAATTAAGTGCAACATATATAAAAGCTGTTCCCGGAATACTCCCCCAATGCCCCAACTGCCTCCTTTTAATATGATCCATTTTTAACTCTTCCTTCAGCAAAAAATTATCACGCAAATAAAGTTGCGCAGCCGATAAATAATTAGAACACATAAACTGCTTAACCAATGCATCCAACACACCTGACTCAATTTTTCCCATAATAGTAAATTACATCCTTACAAACATCATAAGACAGTTCCCCATCGATGCAATATCGACTCCCCAATTCTTGTTTACAAACCAGCCATTGCCACTTTAAAAAAATCTTTTAGAATAGAAACCGATTAACAAAAATCAAAACTGCACACAAATCTAATTAAATACGGAACCATCATTGCCACATTCGTCGGCCTCATTTTCTGCGTTTTCCTTTGGAACAGTCACAACCTCATCGCCCTTGTATTACTAATCACAATTCTCCTTGCCAGCTACATGCGCTTTATCGAACCACAAATTATCGTCACCCATCACCAAAACATCGATGTCGATTTTATTACTGAAAATGACGCCCCAATCACCATGGTCCTAATTGCCGACATCCACCTCGGCCCCTACAAAAGCATCAATTTCCTTAATCGCGCTATCAAAAAAATAAACGCCCTTAAACCGGATCTCGTTATAATTGCCGGCGATTTTCTCTACGCACCAAAACTAAAACAAATCCCCCAACTCCTAGCTCCCCTTGCCAACATCAACGCTCCCATCTACGCCGTCTCCGGCAATCACGATTACGATAATGCCGAATACATCCAACAACTTAAAACCCATTTACCTAAATCGATTAAACTACTCAGTGACAAAATCATCAAAGTCACAATTAAAAATAAAGAACTAACAATTATTGGCCTCAATGACTTGTGGGACGGCAATCCCAATAATGACCTACTACACCAAGCACCTCCCAACCAAAACACAATTGCCATTGTCCACAATCCCGACCACATCAAAGACCTCACCAATGCCAACATTGACTTAGTAGTCTCCGGTCACACACACGGCGGCCAAATTCGCATCCCATTCCTATACAAAATGGCCATCCCTAGCGATTTTGGCTACGATTGGGGCTACAACAAAGAACCACACACCCAACTATACATAACCTCCGGACTCGGCGAAACAGCCTTGCCAATGCGCTTTCTACAACCACCACAAATTGTCGTTCTCACTCTTTGCTAATCTAAATATTGATTTCAATACCGTAAATGCTACTGTTACTTACAGAAAAACCTAATCTATAATCAACAACATGGCTTTAAAAACACTAGATCAAGCCGACCTAACCAACAAAACCGTCCTTGTTCGTGTCGATTTCAACGTCCCGATTCAAAATGGCAACGTAGCAGACACATCAAGAATTGAAGCCGTCAAACCAACTATCGAATATCTCCTTCAACATAATTGCAAAATCATCTTATGCTCACATCTTGGCCGTCCCGAAGGTAACAAAAATCCGGAATTCTCCCTTAAACAAATTGTGTCATCCGCCAGCAAAATTCTCGGCCACCCCATTGGCTTTTGCGCCGAACCCCAAACCGAATTAGTTAAAAATGCCCTAGTCAAAAATCAAATTATTTTACTAGAAAACACACGCTACTACCCAGGTGAAGAAGCCAACGACAAAACCTTCGCCCAACAATTAGCCTCCCTAGCCAACGTCTACGTCAACGATGCCTTTGGCGCAAGCCACCGCGCCCACGCCTCCACCGAAGGCGTCACAAAATTCCTGCCAAGTTATGCCGGCAAACTAGTCGAAGCCGAAATAAATGCTCTCAGCAAAATTAGAGAAGGCAGCCCAAAACCTCCATTCACCTTTGTGATCGGCGGTGCCAAAATCGACACAAAAATCGGCATCCTCAAAAACTTTATCGATAAAGCCGACAATATCTTAATTGGTGGCGCCCTTGCCAACACCTTTCTTGCTGCAGCCGGATTCAACGTTGCCGAATCCAAAGTCGAAACCGACAAAACAGCAATTGCCCAAGAAATAATGCTCCTAGCCGAAAAACACCACGGCCGCCTCCTCATCCCCGTCGACGTCATCGTTGCCGACGAAGTTAGCAACACTACCCTCACAATCAATATCCCCGTCGAAGATGTGCTAGGCAACATGAAAATCCTCGACATTGGCAACAAAACAATCGAAACCTACAGCGAAATCATCAAAAACTCCGCAACCGTCGTCTGGAACGGCCCCATGGGTCTTTACGAACTAGAGCCATTTCAAAACGGTACAAAAATGATTGCCGAAGCCATTGCCAATTCCCCATGCAAAAGCTATGTCGGCGGTGGCGACAGCGTCGATGCCTTAGCAAAACTCAACGTCGATCAAACAAAGTTCACCCACATTTCCACAGGCGGTGGCGCTATGATTGAATACATCGAAGGCAACAAAATGCCGGGCTTAGAGCCACTAATGGACTAGCATCCGTTTAATTTGCTGCTCAACCATCGCCCGCTTATTATTATAACGCTGCCGCGAAACTCTCTTAATTTTGGCGACCCCGACCTCATCATGCAATTCCCCCACCGACGCTAGCGATTTAATTTTAAAGGCTGTTGTTGGCATTCCGTCATTCAATAACCGCATATAAGCGTTATATTTTGGCAACATTAACAAATCATTAACCAAAACATCCGCCCCCATCTGCTCCGTTAAATATTTAGCATCAGCAATCCCAACCTGAAAACTCATTAAAGACCCCACATTCCCCACAATTGCCGCCATAATTTCTTCCGGAATTTGCTCCAAATACTGATTTGCCAAACTCAAACACAGCCCATACTTACGCGCTTCCGCCAAAATCGTCACAAACGACTCATTCACAAAATTTTGAAACTCATCAATATATAAATAAAAGTTTTTCCGCATGGTCGGATTTATTTTAGCCCGCTGCATCGCCGCCAATTGAAACTTAGTCACCAACAAAGACCCCAATAAAAAAGAATTATCTTCCCCAATCAAACCCTTTGCTAAATTAATCAACACAATTTTTTGCTTATCCATTGCAAAACTTAAATCAATTGTGCTTTTCGTCTGCCCCAAAATATTACGCAACACCGGGTTAGCCAAAAATTGCCCCACCTTATTTTGAATTGGCGCAACCGCCTCATTACGCATACGATCATGCATTTGATTAAACTCCTTCAGCCAAAACATCTGCAAAACCGGATCATCAATCTTAGGCAAAATCTTTTGCCGAAACAAATCATCGTTTAATAAACGTGACACCATCAGCAAATTGGCATTCGGACATTTTAACAAAGACAAAATTGTATTTCGCAAAATATACTCCAACCGCGGGCCCCAACTATGTTGATACAACTTTTTAAAGACACTAATTAAACCGGAGGCAATCAACATCTCGCCCTCTGCATCAAAACTTTCAAAAACATTAAAAGCAATCGGATTATCGTAATCAGATGGATTAATATAAACCACATCATTAATCCGCTCTTTAGGAATTCGACTTAAAACCTGTTCCACCAAATCACCATGGGGATCAATTAACGCAACACCACGCCCCGCCTTTATATCTGCCTCAAGCATATTCAACAATAAAGTCGACTTACCCATCCCCGTTTTACCCACAACATAAAAATGCCTGCTGCGATCAATCTCCTTAAACGGAACCAACTTAGACCTCCCTCTAAATTCCGTTTCACCCAAAATAACATCATTAGCAAAATTCTGCTGCAAATTGGGCGACAACAAATTATAACTTGCCAAATAGTTCAGTTTAAAACCAAAATTTTCACCCAAAGGCAAGTGATATAAACTCGCAACACTTTCCGGCGTTAAACAGCCGCTTAAAATCAACAATCGTCTTTGTAATCTAAGTTTACGTGCAAAATACACAAACTGTAACTTTACTTTATACCCATTCACTCTCCCCCATTCCCGTGCACCATTTAACAGATTATACAAATGCCCAATTAGTTCCTTCCTTTGCACAAAAAATCGTAACCGTGATCTAAATTGATCTCCACGCAAATTACGCCTTAATAAAATTTGCACCCCACCATCATATTTCATCTCCGAAAGACCACTAAGCAAAACATTCATAAAATCAAAATCCAGCTCTACAGGATCCGACTTTTTAACAAACTTTATATCCAACACACGTACAGCATCATTAATTACGTAACCACACCTAACTTCCTCCACCTCTACCAACTTATAATGCGCATAAAACAACTGCTTCACTAACGGTTTAATTACTTTGGGGACGTACAAATAAAAATGCAAAACCTCATTAATTCTCACCACCTCTAAACTAAACTTTGGCCGACCAAAAATGCGGCGCCACCATCTAAAATAAAATCGCAAATTTACCAAACCAGCAACAATAAAAGCCATTGCCTGCACAGACACATTTAACCCAACACGTGGTTTAACCTCAAGCAAACAATACTTTTTGTGCATACTCCAAATTAAGGAGTCCCATTATTACACCCCCACTTTAAAAAAAGATAAATTCTTACTGATTCACAATTTTATCAATCTTCTCAGCAAACAACTCAAACGACTGAGCTCCATCAATTTGAACATCATTAATAAAAAAGGTTGGTGGCCCTTTTACGCCAGCATTAGCTCCTTTAACCAAATTACGCTCTATCACTTTGTCATATTTATCACTTCGTAAACAATCTTCAAATCTCACCATGTTTTTAACCTCAATTTGCTCAGCATATTCAATTAAATTTTTAATTCGCAAATTACCCTGATTACCAAAAATCTTATCTAACATCTCCCAATATCGATCTTGATCACCTGCACAATAAGATGCTTTTGCGGCATCAAAGGCATTTTTATGAACAGAAATTAATGGAAAATCTATAATCACAAAACTCGCCTTCCCTGTACTAATATAGTTTGTCTTAATTTTACGGAATGTATCATTATGAAAGTTTGCACAAAAATTACACTCAAAATCCGTATACTCAACAATCTGCACTGGTGCTGTCACATCACCTAAAACATGGCTATCCACCACTGCACCCAAATCATCATGATAAATTTCACGAGCTGCAGAACAACCAGATAAAATAACAAGCGTTAAAAAAAGTAATAAAAGCTTTTTCATAAGCACAGATTACCAGTCCAAAACTAAAAAAACAATCTTCACCTATGCATCAAAATCATAGCCAATCCGCGCACCAATCTCTTGATTAACAAATTCCAATTTACGTCCGTATTTAATACGAGAATACTCTTTAATCACTGCTGCCACTTTAGGATTTTCACCTGTCTTATCATATAAAGTCTCAAGCGAAAATGGCCGAGAAGTTGAGTTCTTAACATTCAATTTTATATAAGCTTTATAATTAGCGATTCCAATAATATCCTGTTGCGATAACTCCGGCGCATACTCCTTTGCCAAATAATCCGCATCCTCCGCACCAACCTTAAATGACATCAACGTACCAACGTTACCAAAAACCGCATCACGCACCTGTGTCGAACTATTACCATATTTATTGGTAACCAGCTGATTAATATATTGATGAGCCATAATCAAATTTAAGCGATACTTACGTGCTTCCGACAAAATTGTCGCAAACGAATCAGTAGCAAAGTTTTGGAACTCATCCACATATAAATAAAAATCTTTACGATCCTCTTTTGGCATATCAGCCCTACTCATTGCCGCCATTTGCACCTTTGCCACAAAAATCAAACCAAGCAGCTGCGTATTCAAATCACCAATTTTACCCTTCGCCAAATTAATCAAAAGAATTTTCTGATTGTCCATAACATCACGCAAGTTAAAGGCAGATTTTGCCTGACCAATCGTATTACGCATAATAGAATTCGTAATAAACGGACCAAATTTAGAACTAAAATACGGAATCATTTCCTGACGTTCCCGATCCCCCGTATTAGCATACTCATGCTCCCAAAACGAACGAACAATCGGATTTTTCGCCTTAGAAACTTTAAATTTCATAAACTCATCATCCGTAAACATCCGCGGTACATCAATCAAGGTGGCCCCTTCATCGGGATCTTCCATTAAAGTCAAACACGCATTCCGAAAATAATGCTGAATGCGCGGACCAAAAATCTCATCACCAAACAACTTAATAAAAATTTCGGTTGCTTGACTCGATACCAAATCCATCTCCGTCGAGTTTCTCGCCTCCAAAATATTCAACCCCATCGGCCGTTCTTGATCAGAAGGATCAAAAATAATCACATCCTTCGCTCTTTCCTTCGGAATAAAATTCAATAAATCCTCAATTAAGTCCCCATGGGGATCAATCACACAAACCCCATCACCATTAATAATATCCTGCCGTGCCATAAAGTTTAAGAAAACCGATTTACCAGCACCAGATTTCCCAATTATATAATGATGCCTCGTCCGATCATCCCGCAAAATATGGACTTTAGTCTTCACACCACGATAAAGATTATCCCCTAAATAAACACCTGTTTGTGGTGTATCCACTGGCGCTGGCAAAATCTTATATTTAAGCCATTCCACAACCGGCGAAGTATTATATCGACTATGCGGAAAATGATACATGGTTGCCAATTCACTCGGCACTAAAATTGATGACTGCTCACCATACTGAAAATATCGATTAATAAAATTATGCAGCATAATGCGATTATTAATGCTGTTTATTGGCACAATCCTACGCGTCTGAAAACTATTCGCACCATCATCTTTAAAAATTGTTAAACTAACAAATATATCCTCAACAATTTTTTCAACATGATCTTTTGTCTTACTCGAAGCAAACATCCTCACCACTGTATCAAAACCGGGCTCATTCGCCTTTTCGCCAATACGTTTGGCAACTTCTTCCTCTGTTTGCAACATACGCACATAACTATCACCGGAACTAGCCCCCGGCGCATTAGTTCCACCAGCCGACACCTGTTGCATGCCCCAAATAAGTACACCCAAAAGTTTACCGACATATTTTAAAATTGGCACATTTTTAAACAACTTCATTGGCTCTTTTTTTCCTTTAAAAATAGCTGAACCAAAATTCTGCGCTTGTTTTTGCCATGCCGTCCCCCTTGGTCGTACAGCAATCTGAATCGCCGCCCGATCATCCTCCTCCAACTTAGAAAAAACATTAGTCATCGAATTAAGCGGATCACTTTCCACTAATTTATAATCTTTTATCGGATACCAAAATTCCTTATTTAAATAAGCATAATAACAACGAGTAAACAGCCCTTTTTCCGCAATCTCATAAGATGGCTCCATCGTAATCTCCGCACTTGGATAATAAGAAGTAATCTGCTTTTCCACCAAACTCTGATAATCCTCATAAGTAACCACATAAAAATGCACAATATTCTTAATACAAACTAACTCAAAAGAAACAATATCCAACTTAAACAACCAAACCTTTAAACGATTACTTAGTGTTAATTCCCGTAACTCATGTAAAGATCGAAACAACTGCGACATTAATGAAATCTTCTCTCTAAAATCTTTTTCCGTATCCTCTTGCCGCTCAGCCTCCCCCTCCTGACGAGGCAAAGTCACCTTCAAAAAAACTAACCGCTTAGTTGCAATTTTGGCAGCCATAAAATGAAAATAAAACTTAGCCAACTTCCATAAAATCGAAGCCGCAACTAAACCAATAATCACCCACAGCCAGTAATCCCTCAGAAATGGCCACGCTTCATTTTGCAAAAAGTCCACCATATAGCTATTTATATCTAGTAATTATAGCAGAGATAGATATATAAAACAATGGTACAAAGCCAATTAAACAACCATAAAGTTTTCTTAATCCATAAGCATATGTACCCGCCAATTCAGCCATTTTTGCATCTTTTCGTTACCGTGTTTAGAGATTACGCCATGGTAGCTGGGTGTATTCCTCGGATTCAAGCGGGAAGTGATTCTGATTTTGTTGCGTTTAGACAGCCTTCTGCCAGAAGACCAAAGCTGCGTACCGAGAAATTTCAATCCATGTCGAGCCTTCACAATCAGGTTGTTTTTGCTGTGCAAGGTCAATTTAAGTTCCTCAGATAAAAACTCTGCTGTAACCGCTTTCATATTTTCTAACTTTTTTTCATCAGCTTCAAACAAAACAAAATCATCACCGTATCTCAAATAAGCCTGTGGTTTAAGCTCGTATTTCACAAGGCGATCAAGTTCATTAAGGTAAATATTGGAGAAAATCTGGCTGGTAAGGTTGCCTATCGGCATACCAACGCCTTCCGCATGAGTGCTGTGGCTTTTGAGAACCTCACGGATGAGCAACAATGCCCTTCTGTCTCTTACTCGGCGTTTAAGCAGCTCAAAGAGCACTCGCTGGTCAACATTATCAAAAAATTTCTGCACATCACTTCGCCAAATATAGCTATTTGGGTAGGACTTCAAAAATTGATGAGTACGTTCGATAGCTCCGAGCAGCCCTTTGCCTTTTCTGCACGACCAAGCATCGTAAATGAAGGTCTTGTCCCAGATCGGCACGAGGTAGTCATAAAGCAGTCGATGGACAATGCGGTCTCGTATTGGCGAAACGGAAATTTCACGCCGCTTGTTATCACAAACCATGAAATGCCTGTAGTTTCCGTGTTTGTATGTTCCTTCATTCAAGTCCTTGTGCAGTTCAAAGAGGCGGCTTTCAAGGTGATACTGAAACTCGTGCATTTCATCGCTCATGCGCTTACCCTTCCGAAAGGCAAACCATGCCTTCCATATATTACTTAACCCTAAATCTATGAGTTCTTCACTTCCCATCATCAATAAGAGTTATGAGTTGTATAAGCATTTTAGCGAAGTTAATGACCATATGACAAAAAGATGGCGACTTACGCTGGGCAAGAGCACGGAATTGAGCATACTTTCATTACTTGAGCAGCTTGTAATGGCTA
>PFRW01000059.1 GCA_002788755.1 Candidatus Peregrinibacteria bacterium CG_4_9_14_0_2_um_filter_41_14 | reverse complement strand
CCGAAAACTACTCATAGCATTTTGACTTACGAACTCCAATCATCTGCAAATAACTCAGCCTGTTTTAGTATGTTTTCGGTCGCAATAAGTTGCTTGTCCGGTGGATAGCCATATTGTCGTAAAATCCTTTTAACGATCACACGAAGTTTGGCTTGTACGCTTTCTTTGATTGTCCAGTCAATTGCTGTATTTGCTTTTACTTTTTGTACCAAAATTTGTGCCAGCTCTCTCAAGGTATCATCACCTAATACATCTTTTGCGCTTCCATTCTCAATAAGGGCATCATAAAAAGCGATTTCGTCATCTGATAAACCAAGCTTATCACCGCGTGCATCGGATTCTTTGATTTCTCTAGCGATATTTATTAATTCTTCAATTACCTGTGCAGCTGTTAATAAATTGTTTTGATATTTTTTAATTGCCGCATCAAGCATGTCTGATAGTTTCTTACTCTGGATAAAATTCTTTTTTGTTCTCGTTTTGATCTCATCGTCCAAAATTTTCTTAAGAAGTTCTAGCGCAAGGTTTTTTCGCTTCATATTGCGAACTTCGTCCAAAAAGTCATCTGAAAGTATGGATATATCTGGCTTTTTAATTCCGGCAGCATCAAAAATATCTATAACACCATCAACAACAACCGCTTTATCAACAATTTGGCGTATTGCTGTTTCTATTTCAGCATTACTTTTTCCGCTTCCTGTTGGTTCAAATTTAGTAAGTCGGGCTTTTACTGCCTGAAAAAATCCCAGCTCATCTTTTATGTCCATTGCGGGTAAAGAAGGAACGGAAAGCGCAAAGGTTTTCGAAAGTAGCCCAACTTGTTTTGTGAATCTATTTTTCCCGTTCTCCAAACTTAAGATATGCTCTTGTGCTTCTAAGATTATCGTCATTTTCTCTTTGGTGTTTGCAGAAAAATAACGTTTATAATCAAAATCGTTAAACATCTGCACGACAATTTCGTATTTTTCCATCATCGCCGCTATTGCTTCGGACTGGTCAAGAGCCGGCATACCTTCGCCACCGCTTTCAGTATAAGTCGCAAGAGCTTGTTTCAAATCAGATGCAATACCAATATAGTCAACTATCAATCCACCCGGTTTATCTTTATAAACTCTGTTGACGCGTGCGATTGCCTGCATGAGGTTGTGCCCTCGCATGGGTTTATCTATATACATTGTATGCAAGCATGGTGCGTCGAATCCTGTGAGCCACATATCACGTACAATAACCAACTTCAAAGGGTCTGATGGGTCTTTCAATCTTTCTCCAAGGGCTTTGCGTTCTTGTTTGGTTGTGCTGTGCAATTGCCAACTTTCCGGATCGCTAGAGCTTGAAGTCATAATTACTTTTATTACACCTTTTTGTTTGTCAGTATCGTGCCAGTCAGGTCGCAACTTGATAATTTCATCATAAAGTTCTGCGGCAATGCGACGACTCATGGCAACAATCATGCCTTTACCTTCGAAAGCCTCTTGTCGTTCTTCAAAATGATTCAAAATATCCTCAGCAACAATTTTTAGGCGATCTTTGTGTCCTACAATTGCTTCAAGTTGAGTCCATTTTGCTTTTGCCTTTTCCTTGGCAGTAGATTCTTCATTTTCGGTAATCAGTTCAACTTCTGCATCTAGTTTTTCTTTTTCTTCCGCTTTTAAATGTACCTTTGCGAGACGTGATTCATAATAAATGCGCACCGTTGCGCCATCTTCTACTGCTTGTTGAATATCATATACATCAATGTAGTTTCCAAAAACTGCAGGTGTTGAAGCGTCTTCTTTTTCAATCGGCGTTCCTGTAAAACCTACAAAAGAAGCGTGAGGTAGCGCATCTCTTAAATATTTAGCAAAACCATATTTCGTAAATGCTTCGCCGTTTTTAATTAAAGTTTTTGCGCTAAAGCCATATTGACTGCGGTGGGCTTCATCGGCAATTACAATAATATTTTTCCGTTCTGAAAGAAGCTCGAAATTTTCGCTCAAATCTTCGGGTGAAAATTTTTGGATAGTAGTAAAAATAATTCCACCACCTGCTGTTTTCAGTAGTTTTTTCAAGTGAATACGATCTGTTGCCTGTATTGGCTCTTGTCTGAGTAATTGTTTACTTCCGGCAAAAGTGTCAAATAACTGCTCATCAAGATCATTTCGGTCAGTAATGACGACAATGGTTGGATTATCAAGTTCTAAAACGATTTTTCCAGAATAAAAAACCATTGAAAGTGATTTGCCACTTCCTTGCGTATGCCAAACTACGCCGGCTTTTCTGTTGCCATCTTCACGACTGGCTTGTTTTGTTGATTCAATCGCTTTGTTCACTGCATGGTATTGATGGTAGGCTGCAATTTTCTTTACAGTTTCAATACTGGTAAGTCCTGTTTCCGCATCTTCTCTTTTTATTTTTTCAAAAACCGTAAATTGTTTTATAAGATCAAGTAAAATATGAGGTGCGAGCATCCCGTTTGTAAGTGTTTCAATTTGTGGAGTGGTACTTGAATCTTCTCTTTCACCGTCTACGGTCTTCCAACCCATGAATCGTGTCCAACCGGCGGTTAGTGAACCCATCTTGGCATCTAGCCCATCGGAAGCTACTAAAATGCCATTGTAATAAAATAAACTTGAAATAGCATTTTTGTAGTTTTGCAATTGAGTAAACGCTTTTTGCACCGTAGCATTTTCATCGGTCGGATTTTTGAGTTCTAAAACGACTAAAGGCAAACCGTTTACCAAAAGAACAATATCAGGGCGTTTGGTGATGTTGTTTTCTGTAACAGTAAATTGATTACAGACCAAAAGATCATTATTCAAAGGGTTTTTAAAATCAATCAACCAAACTTTATCACCGACCGTATCGCCGTTTTTTTGATATTCCACGCCTACGCCATCGGTAAGCATTTGATGAAATGCTTCGTTGTTTTCAATGAGGTTTTGACTAGGTAAATTCAAAACTTCTCGCAGAGCTTGCTCTTTTGCATCTTCGGGAATACTGGGATTCAGTTTGTCTATTGCGGATTTCAAGCGACCTCGCAATACAACATCTGCAAGATCGGCTCGTTCAATTTCTTGTTCTTCCGGCGATAAGTACGTATAGCCCTGCTTTTGGAGCAGTTCTATTGTGAAATATTCAATGTCTGATTCAAATATTTTAGTCATAATTTTTTATATAAAGGTTTTGGAATTTTTTAATCCTTTTTTTCTGTATCTGGTAATTCATAAGTAATAGATTCAGCTTCAAATAAAACGGTCTTTTTATTCGGAAATTTGTTTCTCACTTTTTCGTTCATCGTACCTTTACTTTTACTCGTGGTCGAAATGTATAGAGTATTGATATTAGACTTGTTGATCTGCTCAAAAATATGGCTGTCGTTATCCGACAAAGACCAACCAATAATCACCATTGATCCGTTTAGTTCTGACAATTTATTGTAGGCTTTTTTGAGATATTCGCTTTTATTTATCTCATCGATCTTATTTTCTGATTGAAAGACACAAATAACATCCTTTTCTTCATTATTTAGTATTTCCTCAAGTCTATCGTAAAGTGCCTTGTCTGTTTTTTGTGTGATTTTCTTTTCTTCCTTCCCGTCTCTATAAATATGAAATGCTCCATGTAAAAAAAATAGATTCTGAGTTTCTTTTTTTGTATCAAAAATAAATTCAGTTTCTCCCTCAAATAAGCGCTGTTGATTACTTCCATCATCTACTTTTTCGAGAATATTGTTTATTTTCTCTTCTTCCAAAATAGAGTTTACGACTCTTTTAATATCTTTATCCGTCCAATTCTTATTATTGCTTTTTGAGTACTGTTTTATTTCAGCAATAAAATGAGTTTTTGGTAATTCACCAAGCGTTTTTGATATGGATTCGGTATTGTTTCCTGCGTTTATGTTTAACGTTCCTTCATCTCTTGCCTTTTTAATTTCACTATAAATATTATTTTGAGCTTCATCCATGTCTTCCTCTATAAACCTTAATGAAGGCTGAATTGCGATAGTTCTTTCATTGATTTTATCTAGTTTGAAATTTAGAAGAAGTAGGTAAAGAAATGAATCGTAATTTAAAGTAAAATAATTTGTAAAATTTTTAAAAAGCATAAATATGCCTTCATTTCTTTTTGCGTACACATTTTTGATTTCAGATTTTACTATTTCATGTGTCGCTTTCATAAAATCAAGTTTAACCTTGTTCCCAACATATTTTTTTAAAAACGGATTTTCATCACTGGTCGCATCCGTTAGCTTTCCGATGAAATGCTCTAAATCATATTTACTTGCAACAACAATAGCTTCCGCATCTGCATATATTCCATGATTATTTTCAGTCATTTTTTGGAAAATGGATTTATAGCTTGTATCCACACCAAGACCACGGTTGAAACCATTTCCAAGCAATAAATGACATTCTTGATCTTTTAACTGTTCGAGAATGTCTTTATACGCCAATAATGTTATTTCTTCCTTGTTCATAGCTGAATTATTAAATCTTTCACTCTAACCTCGCCACTCATCAATTTTGGCAACAGTGTATCGCGTAAATTTTCAAGTGTGCGGATTTGCTTCAAATTGGAAACTATTTTATCCATTTTGGGTGTCATTGTTTTACTCATGGCTTTTAAATTCTCATTTGTTGGGATTAAAACCATAGAGCTAGACAGATCGCCTCGTTTTATATGCCCCATTGTGGTCGCCTTACTGTCGGCGATGCCAATAAACTTTTCTAAATAAAATTTTGTCCAAAAGTAATAAAACCATTTAGGATAATCTTCAGATGTTACTTTGAATAAGTGCTGATTGAGGACACAATTTGGACCATCCCAAATTTTTAATACCAAACTTCCTGACCATGAAAAAATCACATCGCCCAATTCAACGAGATATTTTTCATTAACTTCCGAAGTTACCCAATCAGAATTATCACTAATTCCGCCATTGAGTTCTTTAATTTTTAGAACAGGTAATTTTTCAATTTCATTTTTAGCTGGAAATTTTTGGCAAGCCAATCCGTTTAAGTAATTTGCGATCTTATCTAAAGGTTTTTCTTCCCAATCCTCTTTCGCCTCTTCCACAAACCATTTCCGAAACAATGCCTGCGACATATCTTCCAAAGTTTTATTTTGGCGGTGAAGTAGATCTATTTTGTCATCAAGACTGGATAACACTTCGGCAATGGCTTTTTGTTCGGGGAGAGGAGGTAGAAGAATTTGTAAATTCTCAATATCAGACGGTCGTAATGAAGGATAGGCAGAGGTTGCGCCTTCTGCTATTGTGTCAAATTCTTCAACAACATCCTTTGATGTTAATAAGAGATAAATAAATTTTGGAATAGCTTTTGTTGTATCTGTTTCAATTACCGAAAAGCCCGTTGAAACGACAAGGTTTTCCTCTGGGTTTTTAATAAAACCATAATGTCGTTGGATGGGTCTTACAGTTGAATAAACAATATCGGTATGCTTAACTAATCGTTTAGCTCTGCTGGGTGCTTTTGATAAATTGAAAACTTGAAATGATTCAATTCTTCCTTCAGTTACCGAACCTGTATCTAAATATTGAATTACTTTATGGGAATAGTATTTATCAATACTTCGTTGGTTAGATTTAACGACATCCCCCAACTTCACCTCTTGCCAGCCATTATATTGTATTGTTGTCTTACTCATAACTGATCTGGCTTAAATTTTCAGAAATGCGTTTGTTTAGTTCCGCTTCTTCTTTGATTTGCTCTTCAAGATCGGCTTTGAGTGTTGTAAACCTTTCGGCAAAATCAAAATCATCTTCTTCCTCGGGAAGCCCCACATATCGCCCCGGTGAAAGCACATACTCAAGCTCTTTGATTTTTTCAATTGATGTAGAGCTACAAAAGGCAGGAATATCTTCATATTTTCCGTCCGCTTTTCGCCATTCATGGTAGGTGCTTGCGACCTTTGCAATGTCTTCATCGGTAAATTCCAAAGTACGACGGTTGATGAGATGACCTAGATTGCGCGCATCAATAAAAAGTATTTCACCGGCACGGTTACGGTCGCCATTGAAACCATGGCGCTTGTTTGAAAGAAACCATAGGCAAGCAGGGATTTGCGTATTCAAGAATAGTTTACCGGGTAAATTCACAATACAATCAACAAGTCCCGCTTCGATTAAATTTTTGCGAATAACATCTTCGCCGCTTGTTTTTGAAGTGAGCGATCCTTTGGCTAAAACAAAACCAGCAACACCTTTCGGCGCAAGATGATAAAGCTGACATTCTACAAAAATTCATAAGACAAGGTTAAATTTTTCTTTTGCAGCAGCTGCATAATGGACTTTAGGGAAGTGTCGAAAG
>PFRW01000048.1 GCA_002788755.1 Candidatus Peregrinibacteria bacterium CG_4_9_14_0_2_um_filter_41_14 | reverse complement strand
GTTGGTGTTTCCCATAATTTGATTTTGAATAGTCGCAGTTTTTGAGAGAAGTCTTTGGTGTTGATGGGGCCGGTTTCCGTGAGGTATTTTTGGATTTCTTGGCTGAGGTTTGGGTTGTTTAGTTCTTCTTTTAGGAGCGTGGGCAGTGGTTCAAGTTGTTCCCAAATCCATTTGGCAATTAGTTCACAGCTGGGGTTTGGTAGTAAGTCATTGATGTTTGTGTGATCTAATTTTACGAGGACGTGGTCTTTGACAATTTTTTTAAGAATGACAAAGTCTAGGATGAGACCGTTGGTGCCGATTTCGCCTTCGATGGTAATGTGGAGTTTGTAGGTGTGACCGTGCAGTTTTTCACATTTGCCGTAGTAGTTGGTGAGATAGTGGGCGGCGTCAAATGTGAATTCTTTAGTTACGTATGATTTCATTGAGGGTGGTGATTACGGCTAAGTGTTTTTCGGGATTGTGAGTTCTGATAATATCAGCTCCGTTGTAAAGCGCAATTGTATCAGCAATTATGGAAGGAAGGTCGCGATCTTGAATTTTGCCGCCTAAAAATGATTTGCGGGAAGTGCCGATTAATATTGGGTAGCCTAATTGTTTTAATTCGGCTAGTCGATTGAGGACCTCAAAGCTGTATTTGGGGATAGTGCTGAGGAAAGCACCCATACCTGGGTCGATGATGATGTTTTCCGGTTTTATACCTTGGTTAATGGCGTAGTCGGTTTGCTGTTTGAGGAAGGTGACGATGGTTTGGATGATGTCTTTGTAGGTGGTTTCGGCTTTGGTAGTGCGGGCGGTGGGGTCTTTGCTGTACATTATGATGACTTTGGCTTGGTGTTTGGCGATTACTGCGGCCATGTTTGGAGAGCCGCGGAGGCCGGTGATGTCGTTGATGATGTGGGCGCCGGCTTTGAGGGCGAAATCGGCGACTTCGGCTTTGTAGGTGTCGATGGAAACTTTGACTTGGTCAAAAATTTTGTTTGTTTGAAAGATGTTAAGAGCGGGTTGTAGGCGGTTTAGTTCTTCGGTTAGACTAACGTTTACTGAGTTTGGGCCGCTGGATTCGGCACCGAGGTCGAGAATTGTTGCGCCTTGAGTAATTAGTTTTTGGGCTTGGGCCAGGATTTTTTTTGGTGTGGTTAATTTACCACCGTCGGAAAAAGAGTCGGGGGTAAGGTTGATGATGCCCATGATGGCCGGGTATTTAGGCATGGGGGATTTGGTCTAAATAGTGGTTGTAGGCCGTTTGTAGTTGAAGAGTGATTGGGCCGGTGGGGATTTTGTGGGTATCGACTTGATTAATGGGGACTATGCCAATTAGGGCGTTTGTAATAAAGGCTTCGTCGGCTTTAAGCAGGTCTTTTAAAGTGAGGCTTTTTGCCGTAAACGGGATGTTGAGTTGGTCAGAAAATTGGTTGATTAGACGGGAGGTTGTGCCTTTGAGGATGTCCCTTTTTGGTGTATAAATTTTTTGATCTTTGATGATTAATAAATTAGATCGGCTGCCTTCGAGAACATTACCGTTTGGATCGACGAAAATGGCTTCAAATGCTTGCTTGGTTTGCATTTCTTGCCAGAGGAGCTTTTGGGCTAGGAGATTGGTTGATTTAATTGAGGGAAGTGGACGGCTAAGAAGAGTTGTGATTACGGGGACGCCGTTTTGGTATTGTTGGAGTGTTGGTAATTGTAGGGGTTGAACGGAAATTAGGGTAGTCGGTTGCTGATTGAAGCCGGCGGAAATAGTCAGGCGGATGCGGTATTCGGTTTCGGTATTTTTTTTGATGAGTTGATTAATGAAGTTGAGGAGTTGAGGTTTTGTGTAGGGGAGTTCTAGATTGGTGGCATTAAGTGAGTGAGTGAGCCGTTCAAAATGACTATCCCAGTTGATTAGGCGTTTTTTGTATGTGCGCATGGTTTCGTAAATGCCGTAGCCGTAGATAAACCCTTCGTCAAATACTGAGATTTTGGCTTCGGATTCTAGAATGATTTTACCGTTGAGAAAGCAGTATCGACTCATAAATGTGTTGTTACTGTTTGATTTTAGGTAATGATCTGGGTAAATGCACGGGCTTTTTGGATTTAAGTGATTTTGATTGACGAAAGTGGTTATATATGTTATAATTAGAGGATTTAATATGTTAA
The DNA here is from genome assembly GCA_002788755.1 of Candidatus Peregrinibacteria bacterium CG_4_9_14_0_2_um_filter_41_14. GTDB lineage: Bacteria > Patescibacteriota > Gracilibacteria > UBA1369 > UM-FILTER-41-14 > UM-FILTER-41-14. The sequence goes on along the minus strand of PFRW01000048.1, from coordinate 6,839 downwards.
AGTGGGCGATGAAATGTTGGGGGAGGGAGTTATTAGTTGTGAAAAGCCTGACGTGCCTGATGACTTTCCTGATTTGCAAGAAGAATTAGCCGGTTTTCAGCATGAACTTCATGATGCTTTTATTGATAATGCTTATCCGTTTAAACATAAGGATTCTTACGAACTAGTTAGGGAGGGGTGTTTTTTGCCTTATTACAAGAAAGATTTTGATAATAATAATGATGATATTGATAGAGTGGAAACGAGCTTTTATATAATTGCAAAGGATCAGCTTGATAAATTTTTAGAGAATGGAGATTTTGAGACTGCCCAGTTAGCAATTGGAAATTTTGAAAAAACTTATAATATGTCAGCTGGGTTTAGTGATCTTGCACTTGTTTATTTGTTGGGTTTATCATTATTGACGGAAAATAATGAGATGTTTGTTAAGTGGGGAACTACCTGTCAAAGTCTTGGCTTATTAGACTTATTAGCGACTGAAAATTTTGATGTTCCTGGTTATCTGGCGCAGGTTGATCCGAAGATGAGGTCTAAAGATTATTTTTTGCAAAGACTCCAAAAATTTGAGTCTAATGAAAAAGAAAAGACAGTTGATCCTTTTGATCTTGTTGCTTTAGAAAAACATACAGCGTCTCTTTATGTTAAGAGGAGTCATGATCTGAGTACTAGTGAACCGGTGATAATTACAAAGGGTGCATTAGGAACAGCTTTTTATATTGGTAACGGATATTGGTTGACGAATAAGCATGTAGTTGCACCTAGGGAAAATAATGATGCGAAAAGTGTTTTGATGCATTTTCCTGGTTTAGATTATCCTTGTGGGGTTAGTGATGTGATTGAACACCCTTTGCTTGATTTGGCTGTGATTAAATCTAACTATCGTCCTAGTGATTCTGCATTTAAATTTGATGAGAGTATTAGTAGCACTGGGTATAAGTATGTTTTTGGTTATGCTGGGGACCCAGGCAAAGGGCGTGTGGATGCTAGAATTGTTGCGGGGAAGGTGTCTGCAAATGTTGCGGGTAAGCAAAAAGATAAATTTGGTACTTTTTATGGTTATGCTAAAGGTGGTATGTCTGGGGGACCTGTGTTTAACGAGGAGGGGAAGATTATTGGAATACTGAAAGCTGGTTATCCTAATACTGCCGTGTCCAAGTTTATTCCGGTGTCTGAATTTGCAGATTTGTTGGAGTCTTTACCTGGTGTTGATTTTAGGTAATGATCTGGGTAAATGCACGGGCTTTTTGGATTGTTTCATCATATTCGTCGTTTGTGTTGGAGTCGGCAATGATGCCACCGCCGGCGTGGAGTGATAAGTAGCTATGTCGTTGCCAGAGTGTGCGGATTAGGATGTTTAGGGTCAAAGTACCATTGTGATTGATAAAGCCGGCTGAGCCGCAATATGCGCCGCGTGGGGTGGGTTCTAGGTGGTTGATGATCTGCATGGTTCGGTGTTTGGGGCAGCCGGTGACGGAGCCGCCGGGGAACATGGCTTTGATGATTTCGGAAACTTTGAGATTTGGCTTGGGTGTGCCGGTTATTTGGGAGTAGGTGTGGTAAAAATGTTTGAGTTGCATGAGGGCACGGTGTTTTCGGACTTTGACGGTGCCGGGTTGGCTGAGTTTGCTGATGTCGTTGCGGCTGAGGTCGACGATCATGGTTAGTTCGGCGTCGCCTTTTTGCGATTTGAGGAGACGGTCGGCGTTGGCGTCGGTGCCTTTTATGGGTTCTGTGACTAGTTGGTCTTTGGTGTAGCTAATTAATAGTTCCGGGGAATTGGAGATGATGTTGAATTGGTCGGTGACAATTAGAGCTTGGTAGGTGGCAAAATTTGTTTTGCTGATTTTTTGGTAGATTTGGAGGGGGTCGAGTTTTTTATTGAGGCTGAATTGTTGGGCAAAATTGACTTGGTAGGTGTTGCCGGCAATGATGTGATCGTTGATTTGTTTTAGTTTGGCTTGATAAGCGGTTTTGGTGATGTTGCTCGTTAGTTTGTTGGGGGCGATTGGGTCGGGGGTTGTTGGTGCAGGCGAAGATGCTTTGTCACAAAGTGTTTTGAGGGTCTTGGTTTCTGTATCTGTGTAGGTATTGGTAATTTGATGGCATGTTTTTTGATCGTGGTCCCAAATGGTTATTTCTTGCGGAATTAGCCAGTAGGAGAGCGGGGTGTTGGGGAAGGTTGCGTTGCTAATGTTTAAAAGTTGATTGCCAAAATCGTAGCTAAAAAAGCCGATGAGGCCATTGGTAAAAGGGAGATTGGCGGCTGGGGGGTTGATTGTGTTGAGAGTTTGTTGGATTTGGTCGATGAGGTTTAGGTGTTGGTGGGGATCGCCTTTGTAAAACTTAATGGTGGTGATGGGATTTGAGGCTAGAATCGACCAATTTCCTTGTAGCAATATGAAAGGGCGAGTTGAAGGTTTCAACTCGCCCGGGTTTAGCGTTTTATACGGTACTTTGGTAATTTTAGTTTGCATAATTATGCGCGTTCATCTTCAGCGTATACGTGATTATATTCACCTTTATCGTAGCTGTGTAGTTCATCAACTTTGAAAAAGCGTGGTACTTCTTTTTGAGCGTTTTCGACACTGTCGGAAGCATGGATAACATTACAGGCGACGCTCATGGCGAAATCGCCGCGAATTGATCCGGCTTCTGCTTCGCGAGCTTTGGTAATACCTGTGATTAGTCGAACGGCATTTACAACTTCTAGACCTTCTACACAAATTGCGACAACTGGAGAGCTTTGCATGAATTTGCTAACACCCGGGAAAAATGGTTTGTCGGCGATGTGGGCGTAGTGTTCACGTAAAACGGCTTCATCTAATGACATCATTTTGATACCGGCAACTTTGAGACCTTTGCGTTCGAATCGGGTAAGTACTTCGCCAATTAAACCACGTTGGATGGCGTCGGGCTTAATGAGAATAAGAGTTTTTTCTTTAATACCTGTAAATTCCATAAGTAATATAAGTTAAGTTTGATTAGTCGTGGCTACTTTAATGGCCAATATTGTTAGGGTCAAGGCGATCGTTAGCTTTGATCCAAGATTTTTAGGAATGGTTTGTTGTCGGGGAAGGGGCCGATTACGGCAGCGCGGAAATTTGCGGGTTTAAAAAGTTTTTTGCTGAGGGTGTGGATGTCTTTGACCGTGACGCTGTCGATTTTTTTGTTGATTTGATCGGGGGTCATGACTTTGCCATGCAGTAGTTCGTGGCGACAAAGGAGATGGGCGAATTCTTCGGAATCTTCCAGTTTGAGGACGATTTTGCCTTTTAGGTAGTTTTTGGCTTTGGTTAGTTCCTTTTCGCTTACCGGGGTTTCGCTGATTTTTTTGTATTCGTTGATGATGGCTGCTATGGCTTGATCGGTGCGGGTGGTATCTACACCGGCGCGGGTAGACAAAATACCGGCATCTGAATAGGTGTCGATAGAGGTGCTGATGTAATAAGCTAATCCTTGTGCTTCGCGAACATTAATGAACATACGGGAGCTCATGTTGCCGCCTAAAATGACAGCAAGGAGTTTGGATGTCCATTCTTGGGGATCTTGTTGAGAGACGCTTGGGACGCCGACAACAATGTGCGCTTGTTCGGTTTTTTTGTTACTGACATCTAGTTTTTCGGTTTTTTCCGGCTTTTTGAAGGCTTTGTATGCGCGAGTTTTCTTTGTTTTTGGCATATTGAAGTATTTTTGGACTAGTTCTTTAGATTTTGGAATATCCACTTTGCCGCAAATGCCTATAACAATGTTGTCGGGGGTGTATAGCTCGGCTTGGTATTTTTTGAATTGGTCGTGGGTAACCGATTTAATGAGTTCGGTTGTACCGATTTGGTCCCAGCCTAAAGGTTGATCGCCAAAAAGGAGGCTTTCGAAACTCCAACCGATTTGATACATGGGAGTATCTTGGTACATGTTGTATTCTTCGAGGATAACGCCACGTTCTTTTTCGATTTCGGCGGGATCAAATTTAGAGTGAATTAGCATGTCGGATAAAACGTCGAGGGCCAGCTCAAGTTGGCTGCTTGCCACTTTAATGTAGTAGCCGGCGTATTCTTTACCGGTAAAGGCGTTAAATTCGCCGCCAACACCGTCGATGGCTTCGGATACGGCTTGGGTGTTTTTATATTTTTTAGCACCTTTAAAGAACATGTGTTCTAAAAAGTGGGAGATGCCGTTTAGTTCTTTGGTCTCGTAGCGGGATCCGGCTCCAACTAGTACTAAAACGGTTACGGCGCGGGTACTGTCTAAAGGTTTTGTGATTAGTCGAAGTCCATTTTCGTAGGTTGTTTTTTGGTACATTTTAGTTTTTAAAGAAAAATAAAAGCTGAGTAGAAGTGTACTCAGCTTAAGTTTAATGTAAATGGTAGTTGCGTGCTAGTTGTGAGAGTGAAAACCGGGGACGAAGAATGTAGTAGGCCTTTCTTTAGGTGTTTTTTGTGATAATACTAATTCCATACCCCCTCTAAGGGCCTTTGTTGCATTCCTTAAGGTTTCGCAAATTTCGATCTCATTTTTTTTGTCTACACCAGTATAATATATGGTTTTGTGAATTGCTGTGTAGATTGCGAACACAAATGCTGGATTATTTTTGTATGTTTCTTGAGGTATGGCCTTTGAAAGGTGAGGAAGATATGTTGTTAGATATGTGTGAATTTTGTTCCCACAGATTTCGCAAATGTTGATGATAACATCGCGGTCTAGTGTGGGATTGTTAAGAACATGATGAAATGCTAGTTCCAAATGGTCAAATACCTCTGTGAGGTTAGTTTGTTTTGCAGATATTTGTGGACTTGTATGCGTATATCTTGCTAATAATACGTATTGTTCGGGGGTGAGATTTATAGGAAAATCGTTGTGCTTTAGCCAATTATTTAGTTCTGTTTGTTCTATCCCGTCCGGTGAGGGAATTTCGAATGTTGGTATGTGATTTGCTGTATTCATATTTTCTGTGGTTAGCAGTCCTCTATTATAACTGCTAATAAAAATTTGTCAAGACCAATGGCTTCAGTCTTTCGGGAAGCGTAGTATAATTTTTTTCCATCATTCTCTTGATTTGCATTATTTATAAATTTTATATGGCGAAATCCAGTACTTTAGAGGAAAAGCGGTTGGCGTATTTGTTGTTAATTATGGGGGTAGTTGTCGGAATTATTGTGTTAAAGCTGTTTTACATGCAGATAATTAAGCATGCGGATTATGTGGCATTGGCGCAAGAAGGACGGCAAGGGTATAGAGAATTGGAAGCGAGACGCGGGGAGATTTATATTAATGATTATCATTCTGGTGAAGATTTTAGGTTGGCGACAAATATAACTTTGGATACGGTTTATGCGGATCCTTATTTGATTGATGAGCCTAAATTTGTGGCAGATAGGGTAGCACCGTTGCTTTTTGATGAGAAGGAGGCTGTTGAAGCTGAAGAAACACGTTTAACAGAGCAACGTAAGGAGTTGATTAATGAATTAACCGAAGAAGAGATTCAACAGGTTTTAAAGCCACGATCTGCTAAGGAATTGAAAGAGCAGTTTTTATTGGATGTGTATCAAAAACTTAGTGCAAAAATTAGGGAAGAAATTACGTTAGTACAGGGTCCTTCTGTGGCTTTGCGTAAGGCAGTTAGACAGCTGAATTTGCCTGGAATTGAAGTTGGGGATCAGGCTATTTATGCATATCCGAAAAAAATTACAGGTAATGAAGAATATGCTGTTAAATTGGGGGAGTTATTGGATATTCCGGTAGAGCGTTTGCAGGCAATATTAGAGGGAAAAAATCGTTATGTGATTCTAAAAAAGAAGGTAAGACCCGAAGTTGTGGAAAAACTTGATAGTTTTAAGAAAGAATATGCTCCTCAATTTAAGGGTATTGCCTTTCAGGAAGAGACTTATCGGTATTATCCGGAGCAGAGTTTGGCGGCACAGGTTTTGGGGTTTTTGAATACAGAAAAAGATGGTATTTATGGGGTTGAGGCTTCGTTTAATGAGGAACTTAAGGGTGAGGCTGGAATTTTTAAGGCACAGTTAGATGGTGCCGGTCGTCAAATTACAGTTGGTGATGATGTGGTGATTGAATCGGCTAAGGATGGAGCGGATCTGTATTTAACGTTGGATCGTTCAATTCAAAAAACAGTTGAGGGGGATTTGGCACAAGCCGTAATTGCCAGTCAAGCTGATGCAGGACAGGCAATTGTAATGGATCCTAAAACTGGGAAAATTTTGGCTATGGCTCATTATCCAACTTTTAATCCTAATGAGTATTGGAAGTCTTTGGAAACGGAAAGTATTATTTTAAATAGTGATGAAGAAAAGAAGATTATTAAAAAGAATTTTGGTGGTGAAGATGAAACATATTTGGTGTTGGATCAATTTACGGATCGTAAAATCCGTTTATTTCCTATTGTCTCTGATAAAACTAATGCGGTCCATTATGAGAAGTTTAAGAATGATGTGGGGTCAGGGGTTTATCGTAATCGCGTAGTTAGTGATATTTATGAGCCTGGGTCTGTATTTAAGGCGATTACAATGTCGATAGCCTTGGATGCTGCCGGTGTAACGCCGGATGAACAAGTTTTAGATAATGGTCCAATAAAAGTGGATGAGTTTACGATTGATAATGCTTTAGGCAAGCATTATGGTTTAATTACGATGACTCAGGTTTTGGAGACTTCCAATAATATTGGAATGGCATACGTGGCACATAGGTTGGGGGCAAGTTTGTTTTATACTTATATACGTAAATATGGCTTTGCTCGGCCAACGGACATTGAGTTTTTGGATGAGCAGTCTGGAAAAGTTGAAAAATTTAATAAATGGGCTGATTCGGAATTGGTAACACATGCATTT
>PFRW01000011.1 GCA_002788755.1 Candidatus Peregrinibacteria bacterium CG_4_9_14_0_2_um_filter_41_14 | reverse complement strand
TTGCTTTTCTGTGATATTCTTGTACTATTCCCTTCGCTCTTAATTTTGGTAAAATGGAATTTACGCTGGAAAGACAGATAAAATTGGCAAAAGGCTGGGTTAAGGGTGACCAGAAAGCTTTTTCTGAGCTTTATGATCACTTGGCTGATAAAGTTTATCGGTATATTTATTTTAAGATTAAAGGATCGGAAGTTGAGGATTTGGTGGAATTGACTTTTTTGAAGGCTTGGGAGGGGAGAGGAAGTTTTGATAATGATAAGAGTAGTTTTTCCACTTGGATTTTTACAATTGCTCGCAATGTGGTGATTGATTATTATCGATCACAAAAGGAAACGATTGATTTAGCCGATGTTGCTGATGTAATTGCTTCGGATAAGTTGGATTCACCAAAAGAGGCGACGGAAAAAGAATTGGATAAGGAAAACTTGAGTGTTGCTTTGCAACAATTGGATGAACCGTATCGGGAAATTATTGTGCTGCGTTATTTGGAGGATTTTGCCTATGAAGAAATTGCGGAGATGTTGGATAAGAGTGAAGGATCGGTTAGAGTATTGAATTTTAGGGGTTTGAAGAAACTTAAGCAGATTATGAAGGATTTGGATATGATTTTGTAATAGATTTGGATTTTGTGCGTATACTGGTTTGTACTGAAAATTTTTATAATAATTTAAGGTCATGAAGGCTAAATATTCAGATCGGGAGCGGTTAGAGCAGCGTTTGGCTGCGTTGGCTGAGCATATGGATTTTAGTCAAAAGCAGGTTGTTAAAGCGAGTTTGTTGGAGAAATTTGAATTAGAAAAATCAACTTGGTTAGCAAAAATGAGAGTAGTAGGACAAGAGTTTGTATTGGCACCTACACATCGTTTTTTAATGAAGGAAATGTTAATGACGGTTGTTCGTTCTACACGTTGGAGTTGGCCTAATTTTGGTGAGGGTTTGAAATGGTCTACTGCTGCTTCTTTGGTGGTTGTGCTTGTTTTTACAGTAATACTTGGTCCTTGGTTTGGATTGGAGCGTGCGGATGCATCAGAAATTTCTTATATTCAAAATATTGATGGTGATGTGAAAATTTTAAGAGGTGAGCAAGAATTAGTTGGGGAAAAGGGGTTGGCGATTCAGCAGGCGGATCAAATTGTAGTTGGTACGAATTCTGTTGTTGAGTTACGTTTTGTAAATGATAATTTGGTGAGGTTAAGAGAAAATTCAAAATTAGTTTTGGAAAAGTTAGATGCGGTAACACCAACTCAAAGTGTGGTTAGTTTAAATTTAGTAGATGGCGAAGGGTGGTTTAAAGTTTTTGCGATTGGCGGTAAAAAAGCCGAATTTAAAGTAAATACTGATAAAGTGTTGGTTTCTGCAACTCAGGAATCGGCATTTGATATTAAAAATACAGAAGATCGTACCCGTGTTGTGGCAATTAATAATTCGCTAGATATGATTTTGAGTCATAATCAGCAATTGTTGGCGACAACTTTGCCGCCGGAATATATGGTGCATGTAAGAGCTAATACACCGTTTGTGTCTTATCAGGAACGACTAAAATTTGTTGAAAAAGTTCAAAATGAAGATTTGGATTGGTTTGAGCGTAATTTGCTTGCCGATAAATGGTATAAAATTGAGTTACAGGGACGTTTGCGTGATGCAATTGCTCTTAAGGCTGGTTTAACACCAGATAATCCATTTTATTCTTTAAAGCAATTTAAGCGTAAAGCGCGATTAGCTTTAACATTTGATGATGTTAAAAAAGAAGAAATTAGATTGGATATAGCTAAGGAAAAATTTTATGAAGCTCATAAAAGTTTAAATGATGGAAATACCAAATTAGCAAAGACACTCTTAGATGATTTTGAAAAAGAAACCGTAGAAATATCAAAGAAAGTTGATGAGCTTGCGATTGTGGATCCTAAAAAAGTTGAAGATATTAAAGTGAGTTTGACTGATGGTTTAATTGAGCAAAAGCACAGTTTAGCAGGGTTGGTAGATAATACATCTTTAGCTACAGCTAAGGATTCTATTACAAAAGTTGAAACTGCTACCGAGAAAGAGGTTGCAGCAGTACCAGAAGATGAGTTAAAAGCAGGAGATGTTGTTGAGGAAGTTGTTGATGTTCCTGTTGTTCATCAAGCTATTTTGGAAGAAGCAAATGTAAATTTTGACTTAGCTAAGTTGGAGGTTCGATTGGAAAATGTAACTGATTTAAGAGAGGTAAAGGAAAAAGCCGGTGTACCGGAAGATCAACTTGAAGTAGAGCCAATTGTAGTTGAACCAAAACCTGTTGTTAAGCCATCAACGGGTGTTGTAATTGAGGCTGTTGTTTTTGACTAAATGATTCCCGCTAGATAAAGAATAATTCCTAGTGCTGCAAATAGAGCACCAATGATCCAGAAACGCATGGTCACCCGGAATTCGGGCCAGCCGATGTATTCAAAGTGATGGTGGATTGGTGCGATCTTGAAGACTTTTTTGCCGCGGAATTTTTTGGAGAGGAGTTGAATAATGACAGAGAGCGTTTCGATAATGAAAATTGAGGTGATGAAAACGAGAAAAATAATGTTGCCTAGCAATAATGCAATAACGCCGATAGTAGCACCTAAGGCGAGTGAACCGGTATCACCCATAAAGAAGGCGGCGGGAGGGACATTAAACCATAAGAAGCCGAGTGTGGCGCCGACAATGGTTGCGCATAAGGCGGCAAGGATGAATAGGTTTTGGGTATAGGCAACAATGCTAAGAGCGGTGAAGGCAATAATAATTAAACCGCCGGCAAGACCATCTAACCCGTCGGTAATATTGACGGCGTTGGCGGAAGAAATAATGACCAACATAAATAAGGGAATGTACCAAATGCCGATTTCGAGGTTGCCGAAAATGCCGAGATCGAGACTGCTGTGACCTAATTTAAAATAAAACCATAGTCCGCCAAGGAGGCTTAATAGGATGAGCCAGCTCATTTTTGTGAAAGCTTTGAGACCTTTGTGAGCGCCAATGCCTTTGATATTAAAAATGTCATCAACTAAGCCAAGTAGAGCAAAGCTGCCTAATGTAAACAAAGGAAGGTATGTTTCGGCACGGGAGATGAGGGCGTTGTTTGTGAGTCCAAATTGGACAAAAATAGTAGAGAGTACGGCAACTAGGAGAACTGTACCCCAAATTAAAACGCCACCCATAGAAGGGGTGCCGGCTTTCTTTTTATGTAGTTCTTGGAATAAACTTGCATCTTTGCCATCGACAGCTTTTGTACGAATTTGTTGTCCAAATTGGAAGTGTTTTAAGAGTTTAATAAAATAAGGTGCTGCAATAATCGAAATCATGAATGTGGATAAAGCAGATCCTAAGATTAGGCTTAAATTACGGATTAAAGCTGGGGCGATTTGTTCCATGAAGAGATTTGGTTAAATTGAGTTTGCCCAATCGAGGAGGACTTTTGTCTCCTGAAAGCGATTTGGGCTGTTTAATAAAATGGTTAGTAACGGTTTTTCACCTTCGGTAATGCCAATGAAACAGGCGCCTGCCGCTGGAGTTGTTCCTGTTTTAAGGCCGATGACTTGGTAGGGGCTATTGAGTAATTGATTGGTGTTGGCAAGTGTGTGTTGGTTGCCGGAGACACTGGTGACGATTTTATTTATTTGTTTAGTGATTGTTAGAACGATGGGGTGTTTAATGAGTTGGAGGGTAAGACGCATGAGGTCGTAGGTTGTGGAGTAGTTATTGGCGTCATCAAAACCTACCGAATTGGTGAAGTGAGTGTTGACTAGGTGGAGGTTATTGGCATATGCGTTCATTTTTGCGATAAATGCTTCGACGCTACCGGCATTGTGGATGGCTAGGGCTAGGGCGGCATCGTTGGCAGATTGCATTAGCATGCCATTTAGTAATGTTTCGACGGTGATTTGTTCGTTGGCAAGTAGCCACATTTTGTTTGGTTGAACTTGGGTGGCTTGGTAGGCAACGGTTACAACTTCGTCTAGTTTGTTTTCTTGTAAAATAATTAAGGCGGTCATTACTTTAGTGAGACTGGCAATTGGAAGTTTTGTGTTGAGATTGTTTTGATAGAGAACGGTGTTTTTTTGTAGATCAAATACGAGACTAGCGTCGGCACTAATAACTGGGTTTTCTTTGTGTAGATCGAGGTTAAAATTGATGCTGGTTGCGGTTGGTTCTGTTGGTTTAGGAATTGTTGCCGATAGGTTTGCATTGGCAATAGAATTGGAGAGTAGAAGGGTGATAAGAGCTTCAAACATTTAAAGTTGGGTGTTAAAAGTTGGTTCGGTGGATTCGGTTGGTTCTGTGGCTTGGGCTGGGTCTGGTGGGGCGGGTGGGACGTATTGATTGTTGAGGATTTGATTGATAGTGGCGGTGCTGTCGGCGCCTAATTCGAGAATATAATCGGCTTCGCTGATGTAGGGTTCTATGAGGTATTCTGGTGGAGTTGTATTGCTTTCTGTGAAGTTGAAGATTGATTTTAAGGCGTTTTGAAGTTTAGTTGGAGCTAGTGGGTTTTTGTTGTAAAGGGTTGTGGTTGTAATTGTTTTACTGGTGGCGTTGCCGTGTCTAACTATAACAAAGCCAAAGCGTTGGAGAATTGCTTTAACAGAAGATGCGAGACCGCCTGTTGGTGTACCATTTAAGATTTGAAGTGTTCTTGGTATATTCATAATATCCGAATGTTCGTAATGCAGATCGAGATATTTGTGGATAATGTTATAATTATTACCTAAGGGTAAAAGTACAAAAGTATTATTATATAGATAGCGTGGTGGGGTATATAAGAAGCCACCTTTTTGGGAAGGGTCGTCATGTAGTTGTAAATTGAGAAGATTATTGCGATCGAATTCGGCGGCATATCCGGCTAGTTGAATGATTTCACGTGTTTCGAGATTGGTTTTGATACCGGTTTTGAGATCTTCGTAAATTGCACTTATTTTGCCTGGTGAGGTAAGAATGCCACTGGTCTTAGCATTTTCTTTAAGGGCGAGGATGATATCTTGTTGGCGACGGCTACGGGCATAGTCGTTACTTGTGTGGCGGCTTCGCGCATATTTTAAGGCTGTGGCTCCGTCTAAAGTTTGAAGGCCGGCGTCAATTTTGAATGTTTGATAGCCGTAATTTTCGTTTGGGTAAGAGGTGTCATAAATTGCTTCCGGCACGGTAAAGGTAATGCCGCCCATTTCGTCGACAATATTTTCGAAGGCGGAGAATGTCACGAGGATGCGGCGATGGATGGGGCGGTTGGTGATTTGCGTAACTGCTGATTCCAACACTTTGTAGGCAGCTGCTTCGCTGTTTGTTTCGGCTAAGGCGTTGGCGAATAGAGAGTTGATTTTTTGGCCGTAATAGCCATCAGCTTTTATATATAAGTCGCGGGGAATTGAAAACATTAACCCTTGTTTGGTTTTAGGGTTAAAGCTTGCTACTATGATTGTATCTGTCAGGTTTTGTCCTTCGTGACCAACATCACCCGTGCCAAGTAGGAGGAAGTTTGTGTAGCCGTAGGCGTCGGTAGGTAGAGTTTTGCCAACTGTTTTAAGTACAGTTGAGGCTATGGGATTAGCAATGTTGAATTTGTCGAACCCGGCATAAACAATTAATGGAATCAGAAGAATTCCGATGATGATGGCAATTTTTTTCCATGATAATTTGTTTTTTGAATATGTTGAAATTTGTTTTTGGTTTGTTGTGTTAGGTGCTTCTTGCTCCTTAGCAATCTTTTGTGCTAAGTTTAAGCGATGTTTGCGAATACGTTTAGATCTAAAATTCACAGGATGGATCAGAGTATAAATCGGTGCAGTTATTTTACCTATTTTTTGGAATTTGAAAATGATAATCTGTTGACAGTATTTTATAATTTAAATTTTGAATATGTTTTTAAAGTCTAAATGGGCAGTTGGTGCGATAATGTGCGTGAGTGCATTGTTGGTTGCCGGGTGTCAAAATCGTGATGTTGATGTGGATCAGTTAGTTAAGGATGCCATTATTAACAATAGTGAGGTAGTTGCGGAAAAGATTAATGTGGATCTAGGCGGCAAAGCGCATATGGAGCAAGATGATAAAAAGAGTGACGTTGAAATTAATTTATTGGTTGATGGTTATGTTGCTAAATCTGAGGGGACAAATCCTAAATTTGATTTAGTATTGAGTGGTGATTTTAATTTTGAAGAAGGGGAAAATAAAACTAGCGGTATTTTTGATTTGGCCGCCAAAATGGTTGAAGAAAATTTGTATGTAAATATGAATGATTTCCCCGAAATGGCGCTTGGTCCGTATAGTCAAATTGCTGCTACGCTTAAAGGGCAATGGTGGTTATTCCCCGTACCTGCAGATAGTTTTGCCGGTATAAGTCCGGAAATTACGAAGGAGCAGGAGGCACAGGTTCGTCAAATTTTAGAGGAAGTTAGTATTTTTGAAGGATTGAAAATTAAGAGTACGGAAGAAGTTAATGGGTCTGAAGCTTACAAAGTTGTTGGTAAGTTTAGTAAAGAAGGTTTGAAGAACTATATTAACGAAATTTCTAAGTTAAATGGAGAACCTGTTGCAGATGATCAGCAAGGTGAAATGGATAAGGTTTTAGATGTTTTAGCCGGTAGTAATGTTGAAATGTGGATTACTAAAGAAGGTCATTTTTTAACAAAGGTAGTAATTGGTCTAAAATTATCTATGGCAGAATTGGCAGAACGTTTTGCGGTTGAGCAAGTAGAAGGACAAGAATTACCAAAAGGTAATATCGAACTAAATGTAGTTGTTAATATGTCTGAAATTAATAAGGTAGTAGAAATTGTAGTGCCTGCAGATGCAAAAGAGTTTAATTTGGAAGATGCAGTTCAACAATCCGGTCTAATTCCTACGACAACTGAAGCGCCTGTTGATATGTCTAATTTGCCTCAATAAATTTATGTTTTCTTAAAGTGGATTGATTAGGCTAGTCCTGTATGGGCTAGCCTTTTTTCATGAATTATTTGCGAGCTTTATTGTATGGGATTTTACTATTTTGTTTGTTTTATTATTTACATATTTGGTTTTTGTTTGTGATTTGTTTATTTTTGCTTGGTTGGTTTAGTTTTGTCAAAATAAGGAACTGGGGAGTGGTTTTTATTGGTATTGGCTTATTGATTGGTGCGGTTAGAGTTTATCATTTTAATGAGGCGACTGTTGGGCGGTGGGATTTATTGACAGATAAGGTTAAGGCATTACATGGGCAAATTTGTCGAGAGGTTGATTATCGGCGGGATAAAATTCAGTACACTGTTTGTACGGATTATGGAAAACTGTTGGTAGTTGGTGATTTGTATCCGCGTTTTGAGTATGGCGATGAGGTGGCACTTACGGGGAAGTTAGTTGTGCCCGAGCCAATTGAAACATTCAAGTACGATCAGTACTTATTTCGGTTTGGGATTACAAAAATTAGTTATCGTCCACAAATGGCATTGGTTAGCAAGGGGCACGGGGTCTTGGCGATGTTGTTTAAGGGGAAAATGATATTGTTGGAGCAGATTAATCGTATGTATCATGAGCCGTTTGGGAGTTTGATTGCCGGATTGGTGGTTGGGTATAGAGGGGGATTGGCAGATGATTTGTTGGAGCAATTTAGGGTGACTGGACTTACACATATTATTGCGATTTCTGGCTCGAATGTGGCTTTGGTGGTAATTTTATTGGAGCGTTTACTAATTGTTGTGCCAAAGCGTGTGCGACTTTGGTTATCGATTGGAGGAATTGGGGTGTTTTGCGTTTTTGTGGGGTTGAGTGCCTCGGTTGTACGGGCGGCAATTATGGGGAGTTTGGTTTTGGTGGCTCGTTATTTTGGCAGAGATAATAATGTATTAAATGTATTGTTGTTAACGGCGGCGGTTATGGCTTTGTTTGTGCCACCTATTTTGGCGAATGATGCCGGGTTTCAGTTGTCGTTTATGGCTGTGGTTGGTATTTTGGTTTTTGGTAAAAAGGTGGAGATGTATTTTTTGTGGTTGAAAAAATGGCCAATGCTTAAGGAAGCAATGGTTTTGACGTTGGCGGCGCAAATGGGGACGTTGCCATTAAGCCTGTATTTATTTCAGCTGTTACCGTTACATTCATTGCTGGTGAATGTAACGGTGGTCCCGTTGTTGCCGGTGGCAATTATGTTGGCTTGTGCTAGTTTGGGTGTTGGAGTTGTTTTCCCGTTAGTGGGGAGATTGATTGCTGTTGTAACAAGTGTGATTTTGAAGTTAATTTTAGTTGTTGTGGCGACTTTTGCCGATTTAAAGTTTTTAGTTTGGGAGTTTGATGTAAGGACAGCGCAAATAGCCGCACTGGTGTGCGGGGTTGGTGTGATTTGGTTGGGTATTAGCGTTTTAAGACAAGAGGGATTGTGAGGCGGTGTGTGTCTAGGGCGGTTACTTTTTTGTTTATGAGGTTTTTGAGAGCGTCTTGGATAATTGGGGCGTCGTTTAAGTGTCCGCCCATAGTTTTCGTGATATTGTTGGTGAGAGTTGTTTGAATTTCTGCTTCTTTGGGGGCTAACATTGTTTTATAATATTGATTGGCGGTAAGTTCGTTGTATTTTTCATCTACTAGTCTTAATTCGTCAATTCGCTGTTCGGTAGCTGGTCTAGTTTGGAGGTTGGCGAGGCGTTTGACGAGGCTGGTATCGTAGGCTTCGTTGTTATGGTCATCAAATTCATCGGCTCTAAAATCGATTGTTTCGGTTAGACCTAGTAGACCTTTTTCGTCTTCGGTAATTTGGGTTTTTTGGTTGGTGAGGGCGGCAAAGTTGTCGTCTAGTTCGTCGATTTCGTCGGTTGTGTCTTGATGAAGGCCGTTATGGACACGGTTTTGGGCGCCATGGGTTTTGGTTTGCATTTCACTGGTTTTGGCGGCTTTGTAGGCCATGTACATGATGCTAAAGTGAGTGAGTTCATCTTGAAGAGTGGGATTCCTTAGTTCTGTGTCGATTTCGTGGTTGATTTGGCTATTTAAGGGGCTTTCGGTTTCGATGCCATCGAGAACATTTTGCAGTTCTTCCATTTCGTTGATTTTTTGTTGGAGTTCTTTGGCTTGTTCGGGGTTTTCGACTTTGTCTAGCAGGTCGAGGGCGTCGGTGTAGCTGGTTTTGGCTTTTTCGTATTTGCCTTCGTTTTCGTAGTTTTCGCCTTTGTTGGTGAGCTCTTCGGTTTCGTCGGCGTATATTTCGAGGGCGTTGGTTTTGAGTTGGTTTTTGGTGCGAATTTGATTAAGAAGATCTTTGGTTTTAACGCCGGTAATTGGGTCGTCTAAATAAGTTTTGCCTAATTTTTTGACAAGTTTGATTCGCTCTTCGAGGTCGGCTTCGTCAAATTTTTGTTTGGATTTTTTTTGTTCGGCGGCTGGCAGTTCTTTAAAGTCGGGGCTGTCGGTGATTTGTTGAAAAAGGTTGTAGATTTGTTTGCGTTCCGGTTTGTCGAGGTCGCTGCGGGTAAGGAATTTGGTTTTGTCTTTGAGCGTTAGTTCTTGGTTGAACCATTCTGTATAGGCATCGGCACTTTTTGGTGAGAGAAGGCCGTTTTCGACCATGTCATTTACTTTTTGGGTGAATTCTGTGTCTTTTGTTTCAATGTCGGTTGTAATTTGAGTTATTAATTCTGTGCGTTTTTCGAAATCGGCATTTTTGAATTTGCTTTGATATTCTTTTTGAATTGGTTTTGTTAATTTTAGAAATTGATCAACGTTAGCTTGGCGTTTTTCATGAGTTTGTTCTAGGTAATCGTTGTCCGGCTTTTCAAGGACTGCTGTTTTTTGTTCTAAGCTAAGGGTGCGATACCATTTAAGGTAAGCCTTTTTGCCTTCATCGTTAATGAGACCATAGCCTTTGTATTCTTTGTATTTGTCGAGTTTATTGGTGTATTTGGTGTCTAATGTTAGTTGTTCTTTGTCTTGGTGTTTTTCAATAGTGCGATCTTGAAGTAGTTGTAGGCGTTCGTGGGTAAAGAGATTATTCCATTCAAAATGTTCTAATATTTTTGGATTGATATCTTTGGACAATCTTGCGGTGGTTTTGGCGTCGTTAATTGTGCGGTCGGCATTTAGGTACCAAGCTGCCAGGTCGGCGTTTTCGGTGCGGGGGAGGTGATTTGCAATACCGTCTAAATCTTTTTTGCTGAGGATGTTGTCATGAGGGGCGTATTTATTATTGATCAGATTGATTATTTGACGACGAATTTGGCCAATTTTTTCTGCTTTTTCTTGGTCTGTTAGTAGGGGGAAGTTGTTAATTTTGTCAGTTAAGTGCAGATTTTCTTTTTTGTCTAATTCTTGAAAAGCCTGAAAGGCCTTGTCGTGGCTGTTGGGGCGTAGATTTTGTTCCAGTTGTTTTAGTCGTAATTGGCGCGCGTCAATGCCTAGGTTTTTGAATAAGTCTAATTCTTTTTGTTGTTGGGCTTTGGTTAGTGATTGCCAGTTTTTACTTTTTTGAAGGGTGGTAAAATCTTTACCGGTTTGATCTAAAGCTTTAAGAAGAGTGGCGCGCTTTGTGCGACCTTTGGCTTTAAATTCTTCTAAAAGTTCACGCGGGACGTTGCGCTGGTCGCCAAAAATTTTGTAGAGTTCGCTAAATTGGCTTTGGTAATTGTTAATTAGTTTATCCAAATTGCGGAGAACGTCTACTTGGTCGTCGATATCTTTGTTTTGAAATTTGAGTTTGTGTTGCTCAAAAGTGGTTCCTTCGTTTTTATCGGTTGCAAAAATGTCTTCTAGACCTGTTAGGCGGCTTTGCCATTGGCGGAAGTAGTTGGTGCGTTCGTTGATTTCTTTGAGGACGTTTTCGAGTTCTTTAGGGTCAACGTTGCGTTTGTTGATTTTGGTTTCGAGGCGATTTTGGACGTCTGTACTTAGTTGGCCGCCGGATTCTTTTAAAAGATTACGAATTTCGAGAGTTTGTTTTGCTGTTTTTTCTTCAGTTTCTTTTTTGTCTCGGTCAAATTCGTTTATGATCGTGTTTTGTCCTTCACGTGAACGTCCCTTTAGGTCGTTGAGTAGACTCTCTTGGGGTGATTTTTTGAATCTGATTAAGCGGTTTTCTTTAATAATGGCTGTTTATTAAATTGATGTATAAAGTAGCAATTTTTTGTGCGTATGCAAGGGGAGATGTAAATTCCTTGCAAAGTGGGGCTAATTGTTTTAAAAATACTAAGCAATAATTAATCGTTTGGAATGCGCATTGATCTCAGTAGAATTTTATTTGGTTTAGTAATTGGTGGGTTATTAACACTGATTGCCTTTTTTGCTTTTTTTGATTTTTCGGTGATCGACAATACTGGTGATGATCCACTTTTAGGGGCGGATTATTTGCGGTTACAAGCAGACTATAAGGATGGTTTGGCAAAGCGGAAAATAGGCAAAGATGATGCGCCGATTAAAATGACTTTATATACAGATTTTGCGTGTGAAGGGTGTCGAGATTTTTATCAACAAGTTTTGCCATGGTTGCGCTATTCAATGATTGAAGATGGTATTGTTAATTTGGAAGTGAAATTTTATCCGGTTTTAAGTCAGCATCCGGAGTCTTTGGTGGCGTCACAAGCGGCATTGTGTGCAGCGGAGCAAAGTGATTTTTATACATATCATAATTTGCTTTTTGACAATCAAGATAACTGGAAGCAAAATGTAGCTTTGGATGATTATTTAATCGATTTAGCCAGCCGTAATCGTTATAAAGAAACGGTCTTTAGAAAGTGTTTATTAAGCGGTAAATATGAGCAATTTGTTAAGCTGGAGTTGTCGGATGCAATTGGAAAGGGGATAAAAGGAGCACCTACAGCTGTTTTGCAGAAAGATGATAAAGTGAAAATTATTGAGGGTGGTGTAAGTGCAAAATTATACGAGCAAGCAATAAATGCTCTTTTGGAAGATCCTAAAGAAGAAACTAAGGAAGAGGCTAAAGATGAGCCGGCTGCTTAAAACCCTCGCTTAATGCGGCGTGCGGATTCAATAATATAGTTGATCCAATATTTGAAGTTGAGGGGGTGATCTTGGCAGTGGAGGAGGTCGTATTGTTCGCCGCCAAAGCCTTTTTTAAAGCGGGTAATACCGTAAAAAGGGTGTTTTGTGGCGCCTTCGGGGGCGATTCCCCAAAAATTGTAGTATTTGAGGCCACGGCTGTGGGCATCTTGAATTGCTTGCCATTGGATGGCGTAGGTTGCCGGAATTTTTTGGTATTGTTCGTCGAGAATGGAAGCGCCATGACGGTAGATGGCAGTATCGCCATAAAAGAACACCACGGAGGCAGCAATAATTTTGTTGTCGTAGTGGGCGTTGTAGATGGTGACGTTATCTGGGGCAAAGGCGTTAAATTCTGTTTGCAGGTATTTAAGGGAGAATGGTGTGAAATGGTGGCGGACAGAAGTGATTTTGAGTAGTTCGTGGACTTTATTAAGATCGGCCGGGTTGGTGGAGCTGGTGATTTTAACGCCGTCGCGATCGGCTCTACGGATGAGATTGCGATGGTTTTGGCGCATTTCTTTAAAGAGGGCGTCTGGTTCTTTATTTAATGGGAGCACCCAAGTGGTTTCGGCAATCATGTGCATGGGGGCTTGTCTGTATTGATTTTGTTTGAAAATTGCTTTGTTTGTTTCGTTATCTTCCCAAAACGGACTTATGCGAATGAAATTGACTTTATCTTGGTTGGCACGTTGTTTTAAAAAGGTGTGCAGCGCCTTAAATGCTTCCGTACGATCTTTTTCGGGCAGAATTGGTCCGTAGGGTAGATAATAGAATCGCCCCCGCTTAGCGTTGATTACAGCTACTAGGCTGCCACCTATCAATTTGTTGTTTTTATCTGAAATGCCTACAAAAAATGCGTCATCGCCATAGTTGCGCATAAACTCGGCGTATTGCCAGGATTGTACAAATAGTTGTGGGTCTTGTTGGGCGTGAAACTGTTGCCAGATTGTTTGATTGGTGATTTGTGAGGCTTGAAACATGTGTGTAATAAGATTCTGTTTTTTAAGATAATGTAATTAGAATTGTTTGGCAATGCAGGTCATCAACTCTTGACTAATGTATGGAGGCTTGTTTAAATGGCTGAGCTTATTATTTGATGTATTATTATGGCTGGATTATCGGAAGTGCAAATGTGTGATCTTTATGCAGTTGAGGAAGGTAATGGTGAAATTCCAACTGTTGATAGAAAATTAGCGGAAGGTGGACGAAGGTAGAGGGAGTAGCTGTTGAGATTGCTGCTATGGCTAATGGTGTAGTGGTTGATGCCGCTGAAAAGCAAGAAGTGTAAATGTAGATACTGTATTTGGCCCTAGGTAGTTTCTATTGCCTGGGGCTTTTTTATATGTTACTATGGCTGGATTTATAATTTAATTATTGCCACATGGCAGAAACAACAACAAATGAATTACCTACTTTGGAAGCTTTAAGTGATTTAGGGAGAGTGGGAGATGTGACTCGTGCAACTATTGATGGTACAAATGTGGCTATTATTAAAGTTCTTGGTACTGGTTTTGATGGTCAACAAATGACATATACTGTTCAGGTAGGTGAGGGGAAGGGAAGTGCAGTTTATAATCATGGAATTATTGCGGTGACTGGTAAGATTGCTCCAGCTATAAGAAAAGCTTTAGCAGCCTAATTCCCTACAATCCTAATTATCTCCTCAGCCTGTATGGCAGTAATGCCAATGTGGGTGGGGAGATTTATTATATGTTGGCTTAGTTTTTCGGCTTTGGGGCAGGTGTTGGTGTGGTAGCCGCATTGTATGGGGTCGGCGTCTTTGGGGCCGATGGCTTGGGTGTACCAGTCGCCGAGGATGATGCCGGTTTGTTTGGTTTTTTTGAAGAGGTCTTTTGGGTTTGGGGTTTGGATGGGGTAGCGAAGGTAGCTGGTGCCGGTGGGGAAGTTTTGATGGAAGGTTTGTTCGTAGAGGATGGCGATTTTTTGGCGGTGTTCAATAAATTTTGGGAGTTTTTGCCATTGGTGGAGAAGTTGGCGGGCGAGGACGTTGGCGAGGGTGTAGGTTGGGACTTCGCCTTGAGCTTTTTTTTCGCGGTTGGTTAAAATGGTGGGAAGGAGTTTTAGTTTACGGCCGGTGTATAAAATTATTTTGCCTAAGTTGGCGAAACTATAGATAGGTTTGGCGAGAAAAAAGAAAATTGGTTGGAGGAGATTTTGGAGGACGAGTTTGAAGGGTGAAGTGGCAAATTTTTGGTTATTTAGGGTGTTAATTACGGTTTTATTGTTGGTGATGAGGGCGCCGCCGCGGCTGGCGCTTATTACTTTGTCGCTGCCAAAGCTGAGGATAGCGCTGTCACCAAAAGTGCCGACTTCTTGGTTGTTGTGTTTGGCGCCGAGGCTGTGGGCTAGGTCTTCGATTAGAATAAGATTGTGTTCTTTGGCGATTTTGCTGATGGCATTTAGATCGGCGGGGATGCCGAAGGTGTGTTGGACAATGATCGCTTTGGTTTGGGGGGTAATGACGGCGTTTAGATCGGTGGGGTTGATGTTGTATTGATCATTAATATCGACATAAACGGGGACGAGGTTTGTGCGAATGATGGCATGGGGGACAACGCTGCAGGTGAAGCCTTGGATAATAATTTCACTGCCGGAGGGTAAGTTGTAGGCTTGTAGAAGTTGGTGAAGGGCGTTGCGGCCGCTATCGAATAAGAAGCATTCTTGATTAAAATGGTTGCCGATGGTGATGGCTAACTGTTTTTGTGCTTTGCCGGTACGTAAAGCTGGCCAATGCCATGGCATTGAGAGTTTTACTGCTAGCCAAAAATCGTCGATTTGGATGTTGGGGGCGAAACTGGTAAAAATCATGATTGGGGCTGTTTAAGAGCTGTTTTTAGAGATTGGGGGACGCGGTTTGCGAGTAGAATTGCGTCACCCGGTTGAATTTTTTGGAGAACGATTGGGGTAACGTCTTTTAGGTTTTCGATGTAGGTGAAATTGGTGGTAGGATCTGTATTTAGTGCTTGTGCGGCTTTGGTAAAATGTTGAAAAGTTGTGTGGCGTGTAACAAAGCAGTGGATGTTGTGTTTGATAATTAGTTCGGCGATCGCTTTGTGGGCTTGGTAGCTTTCTTTGCCTAATTCGAGCATGCCGAGGGTAACGATGAATTTATTGGCGGCGGTTTGTTGAGATAGGTAATTGAGGGCGGCTTGAAGGCCGCTGGGATTAGCGTTGTAGCTGTCGTCGATGACGGTGATGTTGTTGGCGGTTTGGTATGTTTTGATGGTGTTGTCTGCCAATGTTAGATTGGGGATGGCTTGCGTAAGCTCGTTTATGGTCATGCCTAACAGATTGGCGGTAAGTAGTGCGGGCAGAAGGTTTTGGATGAGGTAAGGGGCGGGGAGGTTGGCGCTAAAGGTAAGGGTTTGATCAAACAGTTGAACGGTGTTGTCGTTGATCAATTTACAGCTGGCATCACTTTGCGGTTGGATGGAGTAGTAGTGGACTGTAGTTGTGGCAGGGAGTTCTTGGCCAATGGTGCGGCAGTTTGCGTCGTCGCCGTTTAAAATGGCGGTGCCGTTTGGGAGGAGATTTTGGACTAGTTCTGCTTTGGTTTGTTTAATTTTTTCAATACTGCCAAATAAGGAAAGATGTTGGGCGTTAATGGCTGTAATAACGCCAATTTGGGGTTGGACCATTTGGGCGAGGGTTTTGATTTCGCCACTTTTGTAGGCGCCCATTTCGGCGACAAAAATTTGGTCGGTTGGTTGAAGTTTGTTGAGGATTAACTTAGCGACACCGATTTCGGTATTAATGTTGCGAGGGGTTTTGAGGACGGTGTTTTTGGTGCTTAGTAATTGGGCGATAAATTCTTTGGTGGAGCTTTTGCCGTAGCTGCCGGTAATGCCAATGCTAATTAAGTTGGAGCGGTTTTTGATTTTGGTGGTGGCCTTGTTAATGTAATAGCCTTTGGCAAGTTGGGTTGGAATAGCGAGGGCAAGGCATAAAACTGAGACGATGATTATTTGTGCTAAAGTGATTAATGGTAGTAAGTAGCTGATTTGGATCCAGATGATGAGGGCGGCGCTAATAACCAGCGCAGCAGCAACGATGCCGATGGCTTTGGCGGTAAATTGCGGTCTTTTTAGGCCGAGTTTATAGATGATCCATGTTTGAATAACCAAGGCGCCAAAAAGGTAACTGAAAAGGATGTACGGAGAATAGGGGCTGTGATAACTGCCTTGTAAGCCGGCGCTTGCTAAAATAAGAGCACTAATTAAGAGGTTGTGAGGGCTGAATAGTAAATAAAGACCGTCATCAAAACGTAAAAAATCGAACATGCGGTCGTAGCGATATTCTTTTAATTGCCAATAATATGTAAGGGCTAAAACATTAATAAAAATTAAGAGCCCAGCTATGATTAGTGACAGTGAGTCTAAGATTGTAGACAAGGATTGGTTTATTTAAAGAATTCTTGGCAAATTGTAGCAAGTTCTTTGGGTGCTTGTCGATGAATTCCGTGGCGGACGTTGGGCATAACGGTGAGTTTGGCGTTGGGAATTTGTTGTTTGAGGAGTTTGCCTTGCCAAAGTGGCGTGTATGTATCGTTCTCGCCCCAAACTAGGTGGATTGGAATTTGGATTTGTTGAAAGTTAGGAAGTTGATCTTCTTGAACAACATTTTTGAATGTTTTTTGCATGACTGCAGTTTGGGGGAAGTCGTGGATGCGGAGAATTTGGTAGAAGGCTTTTTGGAGTGGTTTTTGAATGGAGTTGGGGAGCAAGTTTTTGAGTTTGGCGAGAAGACCGGCAATTTTTTGTTTTAGGGTTGGTGGGGATTTTATCCCTGCGGCTGCTACTAAAATCGCTTTTTTAAAAGTTGAATTTGGTTGGGATAATAGCTGACTGGCAATGCGGCCACCAAAGGAGTGAGTGAGGATGTATTCCGGTTTTTGTGGTAGGTTTGCGATATATTCTTTAACCCAATTGGTATAGTCTTGGACTGTCCAAGCGGTTGGTGGTTCTGGCGTTTTGCCAAAACCGGGGAGGTCGGGGATAATCCAGTTAAAGTTTTTTTCTTGGTTTACAAATGTTTGCCAAGTTTGGCTAGATCCGTTCCACCCATGTAAAACTAACACTGAAGGTTTTGCATGCATATTAGTTGTTGGTTTGAGATCTTGCGTTCTTGAACATCTGCTAGTAATCGTTGTGCTACTTTTGGTGAGAGAATTTGAGCACTTAAGAGTTTGTTAATTTGAATTTCTTCTTTTTGCAAACAAAGTTTTTGCATAATGTAGAGTTCGGTGTTGTAGGCAATTTGGGGATTGTGTTTTTTAATGTCTTGTTCTTTCTTTTCTGCTTTTTTGAGCCATAATTCGTAATTGATGGTGAGTTTTTTTAGTTCTTCTAGACGTACAAATTTACTGTTGGTTTTGAGGTTATTGATGATTTGTAGGACTTTGTTAATGGCAATGATACGAGCGCGGTACATTTCGTAGCGTAGGGTTTGTTCTTGGTAAGCTCTTTTGGTTAAAAAGTTGTCGATTAATTTTATATTTCGCAATTTATTGAAAAGTTGGTTGTCGCTGGAGATAAAGTAGATTGGCGCAATGCGAATTGTTTGTTTTGATTCTAAATTTTCTATTTGTTCATCTACATTGCTAAGGAGAATTAATAGTAAGCGCTCGGTGATTTCTCCACGGGCGTATAGCTTTTGAAAGGTTTGACGTTCGATACCTAAAAAGTGATTTTTGATGATTAGGTAAAGATTGGCTTCGATTTGATCGCCTTTAATTAGTTTTTCAATGAAGTGGCTCTCTTTGGTTTCATCTTTTTTGTAGTATTTGCGTAATTCTTGGTAGGTTTCTTTTGTAATGAATTTGTTGTCGTGGTAACTTTGTAGTTTGTTGAGGATGTTTTGATCGATAACGACTTTGCATTCGTGTTTTTCGAAGTTGTCGGCAAGAGAGAAGGCTTGGATTTTGAGTTTTTTGATTAACCACTGAATGGTGTTTCCGTTAACCAATAGGGTAAACATGACCGTTGTTAATCCAAAGAAAATGAGGAGATCACGATCGGGGACCCATGTTGGAAGGGAGAGTAACAGTGCTAAGGCAAGTGCACCCCTAATACCACTCCACTGAATAATGTGGGCCCAATTACCGGAAATTTTGTCATTACGGTTAATCAAATTCATAAATGGAACGGAAACGTAGACTGAAATTACTCGGCCGACTAGAGCAACAGTGACGATGATTATGACACTTTTAATTGAAATATTTGGTAATGTTGTAAATCTGGTTACGATTTCTTTACCAACAAGTAGGAAGATGAGGGAATTAGAAATAAAGGCGGCAAAGTCCCAAAAATGACTCATAAACTCTTGTACACTAGGCGAAATTTTGTGACGGCCAAAATTGCCTATGACCATTCCGGCAATCATGGTGGCAATAATTCCTGATACACCAATCAGACTTTCGGCAAATAGGAAGGTGGTGTGTGCCAGGATAATAGTGAGTGTGATTTCAATTTCACGACTGTTTTTTACTTGTGAGACTAAAACGGAAAATATATAGCCTAGGATACCACCAACAATAATACCGCCAAGCACAACGTAGAGAAACTGACTGCCAAAACTGATGATAGTATTAATACCGTCAAGATGTGTAGCATTGCGGACCAGTTCAATTAAAATACCAAATGTTACCAGTGCCATACCATCGTTAAGAAGACTTTCACCTTCTATAATTGTGACTAGTCGTGGTGGAGCGCCGATCTCTTTAAATAAAGCTAAAGTGGCAACGGGGTCTGTGGAACTGATAATACTACCAAAAAGTAAAGCGATTACTGGATTGATGCCAAAAAAGATGTGGACTCCGTAAGCGATAACGATCAGCGAAATACCAAAGGTGATTGTAGATAAAAAGGCGATGTTTTTGAAACTACGTCGAAAATGCCATAAATTTAGGTGGTATGCGGATTCAAAAATCAGGGCTGGTAGGAAAATATAAAATACCATTTCGGGTGTGAGTTGGAAATGTTTAATAAATTCAAAGCCAGCGATATTGTCTGCAAGGAGACCAACACCAACACCTAAAATGACAAGTATAATGGAGTAGGGAAGGGGTATTTTTTTCTTAAGAAGTGCTGCCAAACTGGCGATCATAAGCAGTGTCATGATTGACAAAACTTGACCAAAAAAGAGTGATTCCATGTTTAAAATCTAAAGTTGAGATCATTTTCTACTTTTCTTTTGTTTTGTAAAGGAGAAAATTTTAAGATTGTTTTATAAAAAAAGTAAAGAGCAAGGCTGATCGCTGCTTCATCGCAAGGCTGATCGCTGCTTCATCGCAAGGCCCTCGCTGGCGCTCGGGCTGTTGGTAGTCCCAAGGGGAATTGAACCCCTGTTTCCAGGATGAAAACCTAGCGTCCTAACCACTAGACGATGGGACCGTATATTTAGTGTGCTTGCTGATTATATGAAAAAATTAGGCTAACGCAAGGTTTTTTAGGTAGGCTGTTGACATTGTGTCGTTTTGTGCTAGTGTGGTGGCTATTTTTTTGTTTATTTATGACAAGGGGAGAGGTATGGAGGATTCAACAAGGTGAAGACCTAGTCCGATATGTTTATGACAAATGGCTGGGGAAACAGAATATTTTTGAAGTGAGCAGATTTATTGATCCGGCTGGTGTAGGAGTTGTGATTAAAAGAGTGTGGCGAGCTTTGGATGGAATTATAATACCAGGCTTAGTGGAGCGTATTAATGAAGCAGACGAATTGCGTAGAAAATATGGAGCGGAGTTAGACTCTTTTATGCCACGGTATCGATATATTGATTTAGAAAAGCAGGGATTGATGATTGTTGATTATATGGGGGGGGAAGTGTTTGCACCGAAGCATTTTAATCTTGTTGACGATGATTTGAATCCGGATCAGTTGCTATCGAGCTTTAAAGGTGACTTGTTAAAAGTTTTAGATAGGGTGGAAGCCTTAATGGCTGTAAATTTGATTCATGGAGATCTTTCGCCAAAGAACATTGTTATTGAAGGAGAACAGGCTTATTTAATTGATGTTGATGGATTAAAGTGTGCGGGGACCAGTGTTGGTCCAATGGAGATTTATTTTTCTACTGCTAAATATGCTGATCCATCAATTGTGTGTCATACATCCATTCCTGCAACAGCGGATGTTTACAGCATTGTGAAGATATTTGAAGATTTTGTTTGTGAGTTAGAGCATAGGTTTGCAGATTGTGGCTGGAAAAGTGGTGTGTCGGATTTTGTTGATAAGGCAATAGATAATAATAGAGGGGTTTTAGTTATGCCAGTTAATGAAATTAGGGATAGAATTGCCGATACTGGTAATTTAGTTGTTTTGTAAAAAGTTTTTCAAAATCTCTTTCCCAAATTCTGTACCAAAACTTTCCGGATGAAATTGGATACCGTAGACGGGGTATTTGTTGTGTTGTACAGCCATGATTAGGTTGTTGTTCGTGGTGGCGGTCACAATAAGAGGGGCTTTAACCGTTTTGGCAATTAAGGAATGGTAGCGCATTACTTGGATTTGGGAGGGGAGACCTGTGAATAGGGATGGGGATAAGTTTTGTTGCGCAGGCAAAATATTTACGAGGCTTTGTTTGCCGTGGCGGACTTGGGGGGCATTGGTGATTTTGCCGCCAAAATGGTGTACGAGGCCTTGGTGGCCGAGGCAAATCCCTAAGATTGGAATTTTGCCGATGTAGTTTTGAAAAATTTGGTAGCCGATGCCAAAGTCGTTGAGATTTGTGGGGTTGCCAGGGCCGGGAGAGATAACAATGTGCGTTGGGTTGTAGGCTTTGATTTCGGCTATTGTAATTTGGTCGTTGAGGGCGACTTTTGGTTCGGTTTGGCTTAGCTCGGCCAGGTATTGACTAAGGATGTAGGTGAAAGAGTCGTAGTTGTCGATTACCAGAATTCGCATTTAGTGGCGGATTTTATTGGCTTCTAGGTAATTATAAGCTTTGTATGAAGCGGCAACACCTTCGGCGGCGCCAATAATGGCTTGTTTAAATTCGGCATTGGTAATGTCACCGGCGCCATAGACTGCAGGTTGGTTAGTTTCGCCATAACGATTAACAACGATCATACCGCGGTTGTCTAACTCAACGTCCAGTTGTTTGGCGAGTTCGTTTTGAGGGTCGAAGCCGATGGCAACAAAAAGACCATCTAGTTCCATTTTGTCGCCATTTTTGAGGATGACGTGGGTCATTTTCTTTTCATCACCTTTGATTTCGGTGACGCTTTGTTCGAAGTGGATTTTGATTTTAGGGTTGGACAGCATACGGTCATAGTTTACCGGTTCGGCGCGCATGGCGTCTTTGCGGACAATGACGTGAACTTCGGCGGCGTGTTCGGCAAGAATGTTGGCTTCGATTGCGGCAGAGTCACCACCACCAACTACACCTACCACTTTTTGTTTGAAGAAGCCGGCATCGCATAGGGCGCAATAGGAAACACCTTTGTTGGCAAATTCCTTTTCGCCGGGGATTCCTAAGTGTTTATGGTTGGTGCCTGTGGCTAAAACTATTGTCCAGCTGTAGTATTCTTTACCGCTACCATCTTTAACTTGGAAGTAGCGTTGGCCGTGTAGATTTGTTCTTTCGCCTTGGTATTCCATTGCTTTAATTTCTTTAACGGTTGAGTATTCAAATTTAGCACCTGTTTCACGGGCGTGTTCAATAAATACGGTCCCCATGTCAGATCCTGTGATTGATTTAATACCGGGATAGTTTTCCACTAAGTGAGTTGTGGTGATTAAACCACCTGGCATTGCCGCAAATACTAGTACATTCAGATTAAAACGGGCGGAGTACATACCGGCACTAGCACCGGCAACACCACCACCAATAATGATCATGTCGTAGATTTGTTCAGTCATTTTGGAGGGTTAGAGTTTTGTTGGTGACATTATTAGCAAATTTTGGTTGATGGGCAAGGTGAGCTTGTTTCTTAAGGTTATTTAATTATACTGTTTAGGATTTATTTTTAGAATTATGTCTCAAGAACAAATGGAAAAGATTGTGGCTTTGGCTAAGCGGCGCGGATTTGTTTATCCGGGGTCGGAGATTTATGGAGGATTGGCTAATAGCTGGGATTACGGACCAATGGGGGCACAGTTGCGGAAAAATATTAAGGATTCTTGGTGGCGAACATTTGTAGAAGAACGCGAGGATATGGTTGGTTTAGATGGAGCGATTTTGATGAATCCGAAAGTTTGGGAAGCGTCCGGTCATTTGACTACGTTTAATGATCCTTTGGTAGAAGATAAAATTACACATAAACGGTATCGAGCAGATCATTTAATTGAAGAGGTATTGGGCGAATCGACCACCGGTATGACAATTGAAGCGATGGGCGAGTTGATTAAAGAGCGCAATTTGAAGAGCCCGGAAGGGAATGAGTTAACGGAGCCGAAACATTTTAATTTGATGTTTAATACATTTATTGGGCCGGTTGATTCGGAGGCGGAAAAAGTTTATTTGCGTCCGGAAACAGCGCAATCAATTTTTGTGAATTTTAAGAATGTGATTGATACGACCAGAATGCGTGTTCCTTTTGGAATTGCGCAAATTGGGAAGGCGTTTAGAAATGAGATTACACCTGGTAATTTTATATTTAGGACTTTGGAGTTTGAACAAATGGAGATCGAATATTTTATTGAAGAAGATAAGTGGGAAGAGTTGTTTGAGACTTGGTTAACCAGCATGAAGAATTGGGCGGTGCAAATTGGTTTAGACGCTGATAAGTTGACAGATTTGGAAGTTTCTAAAGAAGAATTAGCGCATTATTCTAAGCGGACTATTGATTTGGAATATGAGTTTCCGTTTGGGGTTAAAGAACTTTGGGGCCTTGCTTATCGAACTAATTTTGATTTGGCTAGTCATCAGGAGCATTCCGGTGAGACGTTAACATATACAGATCCACAGGATAATAAGCGTAAATATTTGCCACATGTGCTTGAGCCTACTTTTGGGGTTGATCGGACGTTGTTGGCTTTGTTGGTGACAGCGTATGAAGAAGAAGAATTGGAAGGCGGTGATGTGCGTATTGTACTTAGATTTAAGCCGGAAATTGCTCCTGTACAAGTGGCGATTTTTCCATTGATGAAAAAAGATGAGCTTATGAGTTTATCGGGTTCGATTTATCAAAATTTGAAAAAAATGTTTAGAACTGATTTTGATGAAGGCGGTTCGATTGGTAAGCGGTACCGACGTTATGATGAAATTGGCACACCTTATTGTATTACTGTTGATTTTGATTCGTTGGAAGATTCGTCTGTGACAGTGCGTGAGCGCGATAGCATGACGCAGGAACGAGTGAATATTAGTGATTTGGGAAAATGGCTTGGGTCACGTATTAATCAATAAAAATGGCTAAAAAATTGGGATTGGCGTTGGGCAGTGGGGGTGTGCGCGGACTGGCTCATTTGGGGGTTTTGCGTGTGTTGGAACAAGAGGGTATTGAGGTGAGTTTTATTGCAGGGAGCAGCGCTGGTGCGCTGGTTGGGGGATTGTACGCAATGCATAAGAGTGTTGATAAATTGATTGATCTTTTAAGCAATAATAAATGGGATGTACTTAACGCTTTAATTGATCCGTCTTTTACAGGTGGCTTGGTGAAAGGTGAAAAATTGGCTAGTTTATTGTCCGGATGGTTTGGTGAAGATAGTTTTGAAGATTTGCAAATTCCCCTGACCGTTTTAACTGCGGATTTGCGGACGGCAGAAGAAATTATCTTTAATCAAGGAAAATTGATTCCGGCGGTTAGAGCAAGTATGACTGTTCCCGGTGTTTTTAAGCCGGTTGAATATGAAGGGCGTTTGTTGGTGGATGGCGGTTTGGTGAATCCTGTACCGGATGAAATTGTACGAGCCATGGGTGCTGATGTTGTGTTAGCGGTAAATCTTGATAATCATAAAATTTATGTGAATGGTGATGAAAATTATGATTCTGTAACAGCTGCCTCAATTCGGTCTATTAATATTTTACGGCATTACTTGGCAAAGTATTCCACAACGACGGCGGACATTGTGTTAGAGCCAAATATTGCAATGCACAGCATTATTGGTTTGGGAAGTTATTTGTTGCCAAAATATGATTTGGAAAAGGTGATAATGGCGGGCGAAGTGGTTGCAATAAATGTGGTGGATGAAATAAAGGCATTAATGCAGTAGGTTACGGCTACCAACAGATATTGACTAAAGTTATAAAAGGTGTATAGTCTATGTATACTGCCTTTAAATTTAAACTTATGAGCTTAACGAAGCTAACAGGATATTCCAGATCTGACATAGAGGTATTAAGGGGTCTTTTTTGTGCAAATGAAGCTATCGATTTGTCGGATCTAGTTAGAATCGGATATTTAAATGTCGCTCCTGAAGAATATGGACCGGAGGTTCCTATAATTATTGACTATATTAGGGGATATTATGCTCGAGTTATAAATTTGCAAAGCGATACTCAAATTGAACAAGCTGGATTATTGCTAATGGCTTTAATAAGTCTAAAACAACGCTTTGAAGCTCGTCCTGAATTACACGAGAGATTAGAATGGCAAAGAGTTAGAGAAGCTTTAATCAATAATCCCAAGGCGCTGGAATCGATTGCAAAGATGGAAGTAGCAGGGCATGAGCCGAATGTTTATAATTTTGATGATGATGGATTTGATGTGGGGACCTGTTCGCCGGAAAGCCCGATGAGTGGGAGCAATTGTGTATATGATGCACAAACAGTAGTCCCCTTAAGGGAAAATTACCCAGATGAAATTTGCAACGGAAGTGCGGTTGAAATGGCTAAAGCAATGGGTATTGGATTGATGTCTCCAGCACAATACAGAGATGTCCTTCAAAGCAAAGGAAAATTTGATATGCAAACTTTGAGCTGGCTTTTAACTGATGAAGCAACCAGAGAAGCTGGTGTTGCGCTCTTTGGTGTTCGTGGTGAGGGTGGCGTTTACGTGAGTCAGCATGATGCTTGCGATCACAGCGTTACTGGGGCGTGGCGCGGCTCGCTAAGGGTTTTATGGGCTTAGTCTTTGGACTTTAGTTTTCTTTAATTTTTATTTTTTCTTTGACCCCGCTCAGCGGGGTCTTTTTTTACAAAAATTTTTTTTTGGATATAATCAAATCAACGGTGAAAAGTAACCTCGCTTGGGCGGAGGCTACCGTAAAGTGTCCTTTCACAAAATAAAGGCTTTGCATGAAAGAAGAAGCCTGAAAGTACATAAGGAAGTAGTAAACCCTTAGGTTTGAGTGAAGTTTACTCGTATAAGGCGAGTGAGAAAGCACAACCTGTACTACGACTGCGGTTGTAGTGGCAGAATGGATGAACTTCATCAAAAAAGTTTGCTGGTGATGCGCTCAATGGTAATCGTAATGAGAATGACGTTAACGTGAATCAGAATGATGCTAACAATCACAACGATAATAGGGCGTGGCGCGGCTCGCTAAGGGTCTACATACTTTGTACAGATTTTAACCAGCCTCCGAGCATTCTACCGATCTCCTGCGCCTCTGACTGCATCTGGAAAACTCTGGTTTCATTGACCAGTTTTAGTTCAAGTATCAAACGCAATTTAAGCGTCAAGACCTCCAGAGTACCGCTGGATTTTAATAGACAGGCAGCTTTCATTGTTTT
>PFRW01000033.1 GCA_002788755.1 Candidatus Peregrinibacteria bacterium CG_4_9_14_0_2_um_filter_41_14 | reverse complement strand
TTGATCCCGTTACAGGCTTGCCGATTTTCTTACCGCAAAATAATATTAGCCGAGCGGAAGCGGCCAAAGTCATTCTCGAAGTTTTGGAAGCGCAAGGAACGGTCGATCTCTCGGGCGTAGAAACAGCCGAAGTTTGGTATGTACCGTTTATGAAGGCGGCTCAAAAATATGACATTATTACCGCAGAAGAAGCACAAACACCCGATCGCAGCCTGACCAGACGTGAGTTTTTTCAGATGGTCGACCGTGTGCTTAAATTAAATAACTGTTTAGAAAAAGATGATGATCGCAACGGCTTACCACAATACTTTGAAAATGAGTTCGATGTAATCGATCCGTCCGATGATCCGGATGGCGACGGTCTAACCAACCTGCAAGAATTTAGACACGGCACAGACCCCCTAGACCCCGATACCGACGACGGCGGCATTAATGATGGCGTCGAAGTAGGTCGCGGCACAAACCCGTTAGACGGAAACGATGACCTGCCGAGCACGCTCGGCCCTACAGCGGGAGTTTACGTGGAAGACATCGTTTGTTTGCAATGTCCATGCCCTTACACAGTTGATTTTGCCAGTACACTAGTTACAAATGATCAAATCTTTGCTATAATTAAAGGTCGAGATGGTAAAATTATTACCGAGTCCAATACTGTAACCTACACTAAATAATATGTTTTTATTTCTAAGTTTTAAAAGGATGATCAGTATGGGGCTAATTTTTGTGTTGCTGCTGGGCGCAGGTGTCTTATTTTGGCATAATTCTGTAACTCAGGCGCAAGAAGAGGTGGACCAAAAGGTAAATGCCATTACCAATGTTTGTAATGTTACGTTTAAGTTTCGTGCCGGTGAACTGCTGGCCAATTTTTACCTTAAATTGGAAGAAGTCTCAAAAAACAATCAGGCGGTTTCGGAACAGCTTAATGGTATTTTTGAGGAATTTAGAAAATATAATCAAACATTAAATCAGTACTATAGCGAAGTGGTTGCGCAGGTTGATGTGGATTTTTCGTTGGCTAGCAATCGCGAAGCGATTGCGCAATGTGACATCATTAGAGACAACGCAACTAGTGTGGCTAAGGATGTGATGCAAAGATATTTAAAACAAACTGCTGCCAGCAAACGTGATCTGGCGATTGTTCAACAGTATGATCAACTTTTAAAAGGCAGCGACCGGCTGCTTGGGGAGTTTAATGCGCTTAAGGCTGACTTCCAAACATTTTCTAATCGTGTACCCTGTATAGCTCTATCATGCGTCCAAAACTAACTTTTGCCGCTCTAATTGGAGCAGCATTAATCATCACCGGAGTTATTGTGCCACTAGTATGGGCGCAAACCAGTACAGCGCTAACGGTAACGGAGCGTGCGGCGGAGTATCATGTAGCTGCCAATAATTTGGTTAATGCCAAACTAATGCAGCTAGCAACGCTTTTAAACAGCATCAAAGACGATCCCACAACAAGGTCTCAATTGCGCGAAAAACTGGCTAAACTACCGGAAGAAGAATGTTTAACCAAAGAAAACAACTTATCCGTTTTTTGTCTTTATAGCGGGCTTAATCAACTTAAATCGCAGTTCTTCTTGGATCTGGATAATTCAATTTCCGCTAAAATCGGGCTTACAGATACAAATTCGGATAATTTGAATACGGCTGTGGTGTCTGAGCAAAACCGTGCTGTCATTGTGGCGCAACTAAAAAGTGAAAGTGAACTACTCATGGATCAGGTTTTGCAAGCCTACACTCAAATTGTTTTGGCTAATGTTTTGCATCAAGAAAATGTAGTCACAATTAATGAAGTTGAAAATCTGCAAGATAATTTAAAGGATCTGCAATCCGAAATTGCCCTACTTCCCTTTAAATTCAGCAATGTATCTACTACCCAATGTCGCTAATTATGTTTCTATTTTATCTATTACATAACGGTGGGATCGCTGCAAAAAAGTTGCTAAGCCAACTGCTTGTTTTGGTATTTGTGGTGAGTATCTCCCCTCTTAATTTGGCTATTGCCGCTGTCACAAATCGTAGCGAAGAAGTAGCAAACTTAATTACCGCTAAACTAGACGACGTAGATGACTTAAGCCAACTATCAATTGCCGATTTTGAACTGGATGCGGACACACCCAGCAATTTATACTTGCGATTATACGAACAAAAAATATCCAATATTGAAGAACTAGCGCTTAAAAATACTTCACTAATTAGTGGCTATAACTACTTTACGGTGCGTGATGTGGTGCTCCAAGACAGTGTTGATCTGTTAGACGGTCCAATTGAGGCTAAACAAGCGCAAGCGGCGCAAATCAATGCGATTTATACTGATGAGTTGGTGCTAGCACAAACCAGTACCGATCTCCTCTTAAACACCTACTTTTTTGATATATATGCCAACGGTGATGAGGGTGATGCCGAATTCGACTTGGTGTCCGACCTCCAAACCATTCACGACCTCATGTTTGTGGGCAGGCCACCAACATATTTGGCAAACAATCCTAATACTTCTAAAAAGGATCTATTTAATGTTTCCTTAGATAACGCCTTAACAATTGGGCGCAGTGCCGCAGGTCCATCCGGCATTGTTTCAACCGAAACCGCCCCTGCAGAAACACAAACATCCGACCAACTTTGCCCGGCCGATCCAGAATTATTAGCGCTACTAACCGATCGTCGCACAGCCAATGCGGCATTAAGTTCAGAAACGACTGAAACAGCTGTACCAATTGCAAAATACACTCCGCGCCCCCTCAGCGAATTTTTGCAACCGGTACCATTTAAATGTGAGCCCGGCGTCTTTTTCTGTGTCGATATTGAAAAAATCTATGAACGAACCCAAAACTACTTCCCCGGCGATGAAGATTGTGTGGCCTGCCAAATCAGTAAAATTAATGAAACCATGGAAAAGGAACTATTGCCCAAAAACCTGTATCCGGGCAAAGTAACCGGTTTATTTGGTGAAACGGCCGAGTGCACGGAATCATTTTTGCGCCTGCCACTAGGGCTAAACATTACACTTGAGGGCAAGCCGGTGATCTCCGATAAAAATCGAGCATTAGAGGAACTTACAGGTAAAAAGCCTGCCGATTCCGAACCTAAAAAACAACCGGCCGACAACATTACCCCGTCTATCGCCATTACTAAATCGAATCCATACAACCAAACCCAACTGGAAATTGCCGCCCGTGCCGATAAAATCACCAATAATATCAATGCCGTTTTACTAGCCAACGCAAGCGCTAAAACTGGCAGCGATAAAGTCACCCAATACCAAGGCTTTGCCCAAAATATTAAACCAAAAATGCAAGAATTTAATAGTTACCTCGAAAAATTCCAACTACAAATGCTTCAACTTAGCCAAACTGTAAATGATTTTGCCACTAAACCTCTATGCAATGATTAAATTTTTACGTCAGATGGGGGGGGTGATGCTGGTGCTAATAATTGTTTTGGCCCCGATTATGCCGGTTTATGCCCAAGATACCGCCGAAGACCCCGACTCAATCATCACCCAAAAGTTAGATCTGGCCAGTGACTTTTTTGCCACAGCCTTTGATGCCGATAACTTCCTCGCTCCCTTTGATGATCTCTTCGACCAAAATGCCTGTAAGCGTCGGGATATTTTTGCCCTCATTAAAAAGCGTGATGCCATTGGCTCCATCATTCGTAAAGGGATTTTGGACACAGATGTATCTGTAGAAACAATACGCGGATACCAACGCAATTGGGAGCTGACAAGTGCCGAAATCTACTTTCTACGTCATATCGATTTAATGGAGACAGACGAAACGGTACGACTAGCCAGCGAAACGCGAGAGCTGTATCCGTCAAACCCATTAATTAACGATGCCATTCCTAAATGGGTAACTGTCTATACCGGCAAACTATCAGAATACCAAAACTGTCAGCCAACTTGGGGCGCAATTGCCGCCAGATGGGATAAACTTAAAATTGATATCGCCAAGGCGGGCAGTAACAT
Organism: Candidatus Peregrinibacteria bacterium CG_4_9_14_0_2_um_filter_41_14; assembly: GCA_002788755.1. Classification (GTDB taxonomy): domain Bacteria; phylum Patescibacteriota; class Gracilibacteria; order UBA1369; family UM-FILTER-41-14; genus UM-FILTER-41-14. Next base: position 21,141 of record PFRW01000033.1, on the reverse strand, counting down.
CTCACAAGCATGGACAGACTTATCCAATGAAGCGGCAACAACCTTTAGCGCGAAATCGTTAGAAGATATTTACGACAGTGTTATTGCAACCAAAGATAAACTTTTTGCTGGTAATTTTTCCGACTACGTCAAAATTGACTACGGTCCCTACTCTACCTTTGCCGAAGCAACAGCCCAAAAACGACGAAAAGCTAAAATCCAGGCCGATGCTGTGGCCAGTGAATTAATGCGTGACCCCAATGCCAACATTATTGACCTAACAAGGCGCAGCGTTAATAAGTCCGGCACACAAGCACTTGAATTTATGGATGATCTAGCGCAACTTAATGAAACCCTAGCCTACAACTATGCAGATGAAGTCATCAACAGCCTATGGGATGAAGCCCAAGTGACCAATCAACGCATGGCAAGTTTAAGCGACTTAGCCGATGCACCCAATGCCACCAGCCTAACCTACAACTTAAACACGCTTAATTCTTTACAGTGTAGAGAGCGTGAATAAGCCCTTTTAGTGAAAATGATTGTGCATTCGCAAAGCTGCGGCTACTGGTTTCCACAGTAACGCCAATTCGCGCTGTATTAGTTTGGCAATAGGGGCAGGTATCCATTTTGGTTGTAATTGTTTTGGCACAGTCATGACAATTGAACAGCATAAATAAAGGTTAGCAGGTTAAAATTGTATCTAAGTAATGATTAATAGCGCTCTCGCGGATGCGATAAACACGCCCGATTTTACTAGCCGCAAGCTCACCACGTTGGATAAGTTTAAGCACGGTAAGATGGTGGATTTGAAGAATGTCAGCAACTTGTTCGGGGGTAAGAATTCGTTCCAATATTTTTGTGACTTAAATTCGACTTAACGTGATTGGATCTTAGCATAGCTAATTAAACTTAATCAAATCTAAAACAATGTAGTTTTAGTTTATGTAAAGTAGTTATTGTTTGTAGGTATCTGGATGTACTTAGATATATTTTACTATATTTGATTAAGTTCTATTATATTTAACTAAAGCCTAATTGACGAACCTCCCCGTCATGCCTTAAGCTGAAGCTAAATTAAGTTCCTCCATGCGCATATCCACCCTATATGTTGAAAATTTTAAAAATCTTGCCAAGCAAAGCGTGAATTTTGCTGATGATATGGCCATTAATATTCTGCTAGGACAAAATGGGCAGGGCAAAACCAATTTTTTAGAAGCAATCCGCTTTTTGGCCTTACCAAAGCCGTTACGATCACGGAGTTTATCACACTGCGTCATGCAGAATGAAAATTTCATGCGCATAGGAGGTGAAATAATCGATGCAAAGGCTAATAAGCTGGAATTTGGCTACCAAATGGCTCCCCTGCGCCGCATGTATAAAATTAATGAGGGTGAGGTGGAGGCCAAACATTTTATTGGTAATCTGCATGTTGTTTTGTTTACACCGGATGACCTCAACCTATTAACTGGTGCTCCCAACCTGCGTCGCCGCTTTATCGACAGTATTTTGATTCAGCTATATCCGGAATATTTTGAAGCTTTTAGCCATTATCACGGTATTCTTAAACAAAGAAACTCACTCCTTAAGCAACTTAGAGACAAGCCAAACCTAAAGGCTGGCCTAAGCGTCTGGGATAAACAGCTACTTGCAGCCATGATTACTGTCATCAATCTTCGTGTGCATTTTACGCAAGCTTGTCGAAACAAATTAACCGAAACTTACCAAGATTTGGCTGAATCAAATGATAAACTCGATTTTGACTACGATTGGCACGAACCCGTAACCGAAACGGTTTTGGCACAAAAACTGCAAGCTGCCTACAAAGATGACGTGCGCTACGGGCATACAACTTTTGGCCCCCATCGTGATGATTTTGAAATTTTGATTAATCAGCAAAAAGCCAGTATTTGTGCTAGCCGTGGCGAATTAAGAACGGTTGTCCTGGCACTTAAATTGATCGAACTAGCTTATTTCAAAGAATCTGCCAACACATCACCAATTCTGCTTCTAGATGACGTATTTTCGGAGTTGGACCAAAGTCGTAGGGAAAAACTATTAAAACTCAGTGCCAATCACCAAACTTTTATTACTACCGTTGAGCAAAAGTACTTTCACGAGACCGAGTACCCCTTCCATGTTTATAGCGTTGATACTGGCATAATGACGCAAAGCGTGCTATAATTAGTGAATATCATTATTATGTATTGATGAACGTACTTCAGTGGTTAGCTATAATCATTTTGGCACTCCTTCCGATTATTACCTGGAGTTACCTTCTGTTGGGACGGACCAATGAAAACCGCCAATTGCTGCTAAAAGTTTTTACGTATGGTGGGCTAGCGACAGTACCATTGCTACTTTACAGATGGTCATGGAATTTGTTCCCCTCTTTTAATATTACAACGACACTGAGTAATCTGGCTGATGGCAAAACAGTGAATATTGGCTCATTTCTGGTAATCCCCCTGAGTTATATTTTGGTGTTTTTGACGATTGGTATTTTTGAAGAATATTTAAAAAGCTTAGTGATAAGAAAAAAAGTGCCACACATTGAAATCAACTCAGTCGCTGATGCGGTTGAATTTAGTTTAGTGGCCGGGTTAGGCTTTGCCTTTGTTGAAAACGTGTTTTACTTGGGAGAAATTTACTATTTGGTTGGCAGTAGCGCCTTAATTAAAATTTTTATATCGCGCGCGTTATTTGCCACTTTTGCTCATATGCTCTTTTCGGCTGTATTTGGTTACTATTACGGAATCAGTATGTTTGCGAGTAAAGCTTTAGAAAAAAACCGGTGTGCTTTTGATGTCCAAATTATTAGAAAAATTGTGGAATACATACCAAGTCTGAATAAAATTAAGCTATTTCAGTTTGAGGAAATTCTTTTGGGGTTAATTTATGCGGCTTCGCTCCATGCTATTTATAATATCTTTTTAGAACTGCAAATTACGGTCTTCTTAATTCCTTTCTTGGTTTTTGGGGTGATTTTATTGGTCAAACTACTAAAATTGGAGCAAAAGACTGTTGAGTAGCCTGGTGTTTTCAGTTAGACTGCTGCTAAATAAACATATTTGATGCTTAAGTCCTTTTTATCTAGCAGACTGGCAGAAATTTTGGATTTGAATCCAAATCACGACTACGTGGAGTATCCGCGTGATGTTAGTCATGGTGATTATGCTTCGCCAATTGCCTTACGTTTGGGTAAGGAACAAGGGCGTAACCCGCATGATGTTGCAGTTGAAATTGCTAAAAAGTTAGAAGCAACAGATCTAGATGGTTTTGCCAAACTGGAAATTGCTGGGCCGGGCTTTATTAATTTTCGCTTAAATCAAAAGGGATTACTGAAGGAGCTTAATGGCTTTTTGGCTGCCCCCCGTCATTATCGCCTGCCAACGCCACCTAAAAATAACAAAATCATTTGTGAATATTCTGACCCCAATATTGCCAAGCCGTTAGGGATTCATCATTTACTGGCTACTGTAATCGGGCAGTCCTTAGCTAATATTTACACCTACTTGGGCTACGAGGTAATCAAAATTAATCACATTGGTGATTGGGGGACGCAGTTTGGAAAGTTGATTTATGCGATTAAACAGTGGGGTGACCGCTCTCAAATCGATAAAAATCCAATTGATGAGCTGCTCAAACTTTATGTAAAATTCCATGAAGAAGCCACAAATAAGCCGGAAATAGAGGATTTGGGGCGCACCGAATTTAAGCATCTGGAAGATGGCGATACCGAAAACCGCGCGCTTTGGAAATGGATTGTTGAGATCAGCATGACCGATGTGCAAAAAACGTACGATCTCCTTGGTGGCATTACTTTTGACCATGTTTTAGGCGAAAGTTTTTATGAAAAAAAAATGGCACCATTAATAGAACAGGGCCTAAAAGAAGGCATTTTTGAAGCGGGCGAGGGCGGAGCGATTATTGCTAATTTTCCGGGAACAAATTATCCAACCACAATTATCAAACGTTCGGATGGTGCTACCGTTTACATAACACGTGATATTGCGACTGTACAGTACCGTGTGGATACTTGGCATCCGGCTAAAATTGTCTACGTTGTGGATGTTGCCCAAAAACTGCATTTTGAACAGGTCTTTCATATTGCTAAGCGTCTTGGCCTATACACCCCAACCGAAGTTGAATTAGAGCATGTGATTTTTGGACGCATGAGTTTTGCCGATAAAAAAATGAGCACGCGCAAAGGTAATATTTTATTATTAGATGATGTTCTGCTAGAAGCGATTGATCGAGCCCAAGCCGTTGTAGAAGACAAAAATCCCGATCTGCCAGCCGATGAAAAGAGAGCTGTTGCCGAAATGGTAGGTGTTGGTGGTGTTAAATACGCAATTTTAAGCCAAAATCGGATGACAAACATTATTTTTAGTTGGGATAAAGTAATTAATCTCCAAGGCAATTCCGCAGCGTACCTGCAATACACCTATGCCCGTGCCCGTAGCATTATCAATGAATTTGGTACTACTCCACTAACCCTTACTGGTCTTGCCGAAGATCTGACCGAAAATGAAAAAGAGGTCCTGAGACTGATCCCTAAATTCCCCGAAGCAGTGGTTTTGGCAGCAAAAGAATCTAAACCACATTTTATCAGCGAGTATTTGTTTGATTTAGCGCAAGCTTTTAATGGTTTTTACAATAACGATCCCATTTTGAAAGCACCCAAAGACAAAAAAGATTTAAGGATTGCGATTTGTGACGTTGCTACCCAAATTATTAAACAAGGACTTTCATTATTGGCAACTATCGACGCACCAGAGCGAATGTAAATAGATATGGACAATCGCCGCTCAATGTTATAAATTGCGTAAGCATTAAACACGGAGGGATGGCAGAGTGGTCGAATGCGACGGTCTTGAAAACCGTAAGACTCGCAAGGGTCTCCAGGGTTCGAATCCCTGTCCCTCCGCCAACAGCCCGAGCGCCAGCGAGGGCCTTGCGATGTCTGCGATGCTTGCGATGTCTGCGATAAAAATTCACCCACGTGCGTTCTGTAACGCTTCCCCCCACCAAATTAACTGCGTAATCATATTTTCCGCAGGATGAGCTAGTGATTCAAAAAGCTCATTGGACTCTGCCTGACCGAACAATACTGGGAAATATTTTTCACCGGGTATATGAACGGCGTTTCTAATTGGGGCCATTTGAAGTTCGATGCAAATAAGGCGTAGTTGTTCAATGGCTCTGGCACCGCCAACGCTGCCGTAGCTCACAAAAGATACCGGTTTGTTGTTCCATTCATAATAAACCCAGTCTAAAGCGTTTTTGAGCACGCCAGAGGTACTGTGATTATATTCCGGCGTAACCATTACAAATGCGTCACCTTCCGCTATTTTTTTTGTAAAACGGGCGACTGCTTCATTTGCATATGGTTCTTTTATGGCAGAAGGTCCCATTGGCTCATTAAAAAATGGCATTTCATAATCGCGCAAATCTAATACCTCGACCATTACCCCATCTTGTTTATTAAGCTCTTCAGCAATCCAGGCGGCGGCCTTGTCGCTAAAACGACCTTCGCGGGTGCTGCCAGCAATAATTTTAATACTAAGTGGTGTGTTGTTCATAGGTGAAATAATTAATAGTATGTTAATAATAGCATAGAAAAATGCTACTTACGGTCCTGATTTAATAAAGATTGCTCAAACTGGACGGGGCCAAAATAGCCAGCCTCAATTATGGCTTCTTCAATAGTTTTTTGAAAACCGGTAACAACAACAATTCCCATAATAATTAAGATACCTCCTAAAACTTTTTTAAACCACCCGTGCGGATCGGCCATAAACTTAAATTTCCTTAATACTTTTTGACCACCAACCCCAATGATGAGGAAGGGGATCATCATGCCAATAACAAAAATAGCAATATTAATCACACCCTGCGTAAAACTATTTGGGAGGATTGTCGCTAAAAGGACGGCGAAGGTTGGTGAACATGTGGAAAAAACAGGCCCTAATGATGCACCTAATAGTACAGCTCCCCACTTGCCCTGCTTACTACTGCTGTGATGAAGCCATGTTTGACTCTTTGTTAATCCCAAAATTCTGGCAATTTTTTCCCAAGCATGTGGGAAAATAAGACTAAGCCCAAATATAAAAAGCAGTACACCAGCTAGACCACTCCACACTGAATCTGAAACAGATAAGGCCAAGCTCGTTCCCTTAATTAAGATTGAAAATAGAAAAACAGATACTCCCAAAGAAAATACAACAATCCAGGGACGAGATGCGTCCCTATTGCTGGTACTTCCCACCAAAATGGTAGGAAGTAAAAATAAACTACAAGGGGCCAAAACCGTGAGAAACCCTGCTACAAATGATATTAACCAAAATGACATTTATTATAATAAGTTAGCAAAATATGATTGTAAGATAGAGGCTGTAGGAGCAACCAAGGTCTCTGCAACTGATCCGTCCGCATTAAACATTACGACTAAAGACTGGCTAGTAATGTTATACTGCTTCTTAAGAGCGATCTCCGTATCATAATCTGCTTTTAAAATTACTGATCCTTGAGGAAAGCTATCTAAACTACCAAGAATATCTTTTTCCATCGCCTTGCAAGTTGGACACCATGAAGCGTGAAAGAACAGGGCAAATGGCTTTTTGCCAAGCATGTCGTTATATACTGCTTGCGTATAATCAACATAAACACCTTCGGTCGCAGTACTTTGACTCACTTTCGTGACTACTTCTTTGTCCGTCAATTCAGAGCTAGCACGGTTAGATGGCGTAGTTTGGCATGCAGTTACAAGCAATGCGACTGTTAATAGCGATAAGATAAAAATACTTTTCACATAAATGGGTTAAAGTAGAAGTAGAATACAGAGTCTATACTAACAAAGATGTAACTCAGATCACAATTTCCCTTCTTTTTTTAGTCGACTCATAATTCTCGACACTGTCTCACGCGCCAACCCTGTTTGTTCGGCAATTTTTTCATGTGTTAACTTCCCAGAGTTAAACCACTGTGCCAATATTGAACTATTTCTTGTTTTTTGTTGCTTAAGACATGCAAGGACCTTTTCTTCAGCATTCATAGCGCTTTCTTGCAACCTAGCCTGATATTCTCGTACTTGCCCTGCTAAAATATTTAAAAGATTCATGAGGATTTGTGGCTTTTCACCAATCAATTTAGAAAATTTTTGCAGTGAAATCGTGCATATATATGCAGTTTCCGTCACTTCGGCAAAGTGTGCCGCACTCTTTAAATCTGGTGTTAGACAACCAAAAATAGAACTAGGGCCCAAAATATCCAAGACCAATCGCCTCCCTCCTTTAGAAGTGTACAAAGTAATTTCACCCTTTTTGAGGATAAAAATATCATTTGGCCCCTCATAAGGACTATATAGCAACTCTCTTTTGTGACAGCTCCTTTCATGAACAATTGCAGCAACATCACGAAGATCGGACTCGCTTAACCCCTGAAATAGGTCAACATTACGCAGATACCAAAATAGATGTGTATTTTTCATTGAATAAATTATAAATTAATGATCAGATAAAGTCATTGCGTAATTAACCTCATATTATGTCCTCAGAATACCTTCCTTGGCTACTTTTTCTTGGACTTTTTGTCCTAGTTGTTGCAGTAACTCTTAAAATTAAATTTAGTGTTAATAGTGGTGGATCTGGCATATTTGGCATGTTAAATAAATGGGTCACCAATTTAAAACGCACGGCCGAAGTCGCCAAACATGACGTAAGTGAGCAGTTTAGTTCCTATATTTCGACGCAACAACTAAGATTCAGTACCATGCAAAATCGATTAATGCTGGAAGGCACAGTCGATAATGTGGCAATGAGTATCACATTTGCGCCAATTGGAATTTTGGAATCAGAAAAAACGCCGTATCAAGGTGTAGCAATGGCTAATTTCCAATTAAAATTCCCTTCAGTAACAGATGAGCAAAAAAATCTAATTACAAAATCCTTACAAGAGGCTGCCGTGCAATACAAAGGAACTGTTTATAAAGTAGCGGATACGATCACGATTACATTCTCAAACACAGGTCACCCTGACCGTGCAATTGCTGTTTTTGAAAGACTAAAATCGGCTCTATCCTTTAGATAAACAATAAAATGGTTGTTTTGAAAGCCTTTTTAGCATAAACAAGCTCTTTTTATCAGATAAAGGCTTGCGGATATACTTAAATCAAACGTAGAATTAATTATTAATTTATAATTGTTTTCTTATGATGATGCAAAAATCACCTCTATGCATGATTGCATACGTGCTTATGGTAGTTGGTGCCCTTAACTGGGGACTAGTTGGTTTCTTTGAATGGAACCTGGTAGATGCTCTACTTGGCAGCTGGCCGGTAGTAGTACGTGTAGTTTATGCTCTAGTTGGTCTAGCTGGTGTATACTCTCTTGTTGGCATGTTCATGCACTGCAAAGAATGCAAAGAATGTAAGTAATGTGTAGATCCTTATTTTTTAAAAAGCAGGTCCGTGTGGTGGCCTGTTTTTTTAGTATTTCCACCAAGGTAGTGCAGAATCCGTATTGTCACTAAATATTCGATCCATGGCATCACGCATGGATGGAACCACGAAATCTGGATCATCATCATCATCAGCATCATCATCAGCATCAGCTACTAATATGCGCTCGAATCCATCATCTACTGGTGGAAGCTCATCAATAGTCCTGCTTCCTAACTCACCCATAAAATTTCTTGTTAAATCAAAACAAGTATACGACTGATGGTAAATTTGTCAAGCCCCGCCTACCCCAATAGCACCACATCCTTAATTAACTCCGCCATAACCGGGTGACCCCAAACGGTTTTTAGATACTCCGTGACGGTGAGTTTATTTACAAGGACTACGGGAATTTGGTGAATGAGCTCGGTTGCTTCGGCTCCTACAATGTGGACTCCAAGAATTTTTTCGGTGGTTTCTTCAACGTACATCCAAATGTAGCCATAGCGTTCGCTTTTTACATTGGCTTTGGCGTTAACCATGTATTGAACGTGCCGAGTGGTGTACTTAATACCCTGCTTCTGAAGCTCCTGCTCGCTGTATCCGCACGTTCCAACTTCGGGATGAGTAAAGACAACATCGGGGAAGTTGATGTAGTCTACGGGCGTTAAATTGGTGTCTAGCCCCAGCATCTCGTAGGCGATGTATTTACCCTCTCTTTCGGCTCCGTAGGCGGATCCGCTCTTGCCAATTAAATCGCCCAAAGCGTAAATATGTTCATAACTTGTTTGTAACTTGTTGTTAACTTTTATGCGTCCGGACTGTTCAGTTTCCAAATTTAGGGCGGTTAAGTACTCATTGTTAACTTGCACGCCGATTGCAGACAAAATATATTCAGTTTCAATGGCTTTTTGATTGTTAAGCGTAATTTTAAGGTTTTGTTGGCTGGTATCAATGTTGTCAATCGTTGTGCTGGTATGCACATTAATGCCGTCACGCTCAAACTCCTTAATTAAGGCTTGGCCCAGCTTATGGTCAAAGTAAGGGAAAAAGGTTTCGCCCATTTCAAAAAGATGGACTGCAACGCCAAAGGCACGGTAGTAACTGGCGAATTCGGTACCAACAGGCCCAGCGCCAACAATGGCGATCGATTTTGGGAGGTGATCCAGTTCAAAAATATTGTCGGAAACGAGGAAACGTTTATCTTCTTCAACAAATCCGGGGAAACGACGGGCGGTGCCACCGGTTGCCAAAATAATGCTGGCGGCCGTTAAATTTTGGTCGTTAACTTTTATGGTATGGGGGTCTGTTACTGTGGCAAAGCCGGCGATTAATTCGACATTGTCTTTCTTAATTTGAAAAGTTAGACCTTTCCGTAAGCGATCCATAATGTCGTCGCGGCGCTTGAGCATGCCGGGATAGTCAACCTTAATGGCTCCAGGTTCAATTATAATGCCGTAGTCAGCCATTTTATTGGTAAGTCGATACATTTCGGCCATGTACAACATTGTTTTTGCGGGGATACAGCCGCGATTTAAACATGTGCCACCAACTGCGTTAGATTCAATAATTGCTACTTTTTTACCATGACGACCAAGCTCGCGAGCTGCTTCAGTGCCACCGGGGCCAGCGCCAATGACAACTACGTCATAATCGTAGGTGTGATTTGTTTCCAACATAATTTTATATTTAATATTGTAAGGTGATTATACCGCGCTCCAGTTGGCCTGCCAATGTAGAATCACTGCGTAATGCTAAATCTTTAAGCCAAATTATTGTTTCTTCTGGTGACATGATTTGCGGCTGACTTTTAACAATTGAAACCGGTACCAATTCGTAATCGATTGCCGAATCAGAAATTTTAATTTTTAAGGTTAACCCTTCTTGGGTTTCTTTAGAAAAATATTGATCAAAAACTAAATTCCCCAGACTGTAAAAAATTGCTTTATCTTTATAAACTTCGATATTTTGAACAACATGTGGATGATGGCCAATAATGGCATCGGCGCCGGCGTCAATCATTTGATGTGCCAGTTGTTGTTGGGCGACATTGTTAATAGGCTTGTACTCTATGCCCCAATGAATATTCACGATAATTAGATCAACGGTATCATCTGTTTCAATTTTCTTTATTTGCGCAATCACCTTTTCATTATCCAAGGAGGTTGTGGCGTTATGAAAGCCTAAAAAGGCGAGCTGATAACCATTAATTTCTTTATATAAAACATATTGATCATCAACTTGTTTAGGATGACCAAAATGCGCGATGCCGGCTTGATCTAAATACTCTTGCGTTTGCGTATAGCCCATAGGGCCTTTGTCCAACAGATGGTTATTGGCAATTGTGACTAAATTAATGCCATTGCGCTTGAGCGTATTGGCTGTCTCCGGTTTAAAAGAAAAATTGGTCGTAAAATCGGCTGTTTGCCTGTGATTAGTCATTATTGGCCCTTCTAAGTTGGCCATTACTATGTCAAAGTTTTGCAAATGTGACTTAATTGCGGAAAAAGCGTAATCATCGCCATTACGATTCATTAAGGTTTCGACGTAGCGACCAAGCATGATATCGCCGCCGGCAAAAATGGTAACGGGCGGATTAACAATCTTAGGAACGGAAGGGAACAGACTAACAACAAAGAGAAGCGTCATCAGACTACCCGTTTTAACAACTGCCAACAATTGCATACAATTTACTTTAATATTGGATATGTTTTTACAAGTTTTGTTTTGCTCCATAATTTCCCAAGTCCAAAATAATCTCCAGCGTTATTCAACGTTAACAACCATAATAAGAAAGCATAAATAACATGTTCATCAATTATCGGATTATTGGCCAATGGAAATACTGCCAACCAAAGAAGCAACATAAGGGCAGTTCCACTATAGGCTGCGATTCTCAGTCCCACACCTAGCATGAGAGCAAGGCCAATCAGTAATAATCCAGCCATAAATAACCAATCAATAATGGCTACGCCGGCTAAGCCTTGGAATATTTCAGCAAATGCACCTTTAGTGCCAAACTTTAAAAAACCAGCAGTAGGAGAAACCCCATTCATCCAGGCATTACCAGCTTCAGTTGCAAACCCAAAACCAAAAAGTTTATCTACAAATGCCCATAAAAAAATCCACCCCAAACTTATCCGAGCTGCTGACATAATCATGTTTTTCATAAAATATTTTTATTAGATATTTTAGCGATTGCAGTTTTGACAATGATGCCCAGACTAAATATGCCGAAAGTATAAAACAAATAACTGGCTATCCATAATAGATCGATATGTATATATGGTGCAATTTTGGCAGTATATGCTTCATTATAAATGTTAAAATAAATATCGGCGATGAGGGTTAGTACCAAACCGATAAATATCATCATCCAAGGCATAAGCATTTTCCCACCTCGATATTGAGACGCCATTTTAACGACAAAATAACTAACAATAATGAGGAGCAAGTCACCTATGCCGTATGCCATTCCTACTACGTTTTCGACAAAAGTTAATGTTGAATCAAATTGTAAAAATAAAACTTCATAACTAACGGCAGCAATTAATAAAGTTAATAAGGTAACCAAAAGAAACTTTGTTAATTTCGGCAGTGCGTCTGTCCCCCCCTTATTGCCTTTAAGTGCTACAATTAATCCAGATAAAAATAATGGATATGATAATAAATAAAAACAGTCGGCAATGGAAGGATATGGATCTATTCCTAAAACATAATCAAAAATCGTCCAAATAAATTCGCCAATAAATAAAGCTAAAATTCCCAAGGTTATTAAGAAAATTGCTTTGCCATGCTTATTATTTAAACCATAAACAGGAACTGTTGAAACGCCGGCAAAAACCGCTAACAAGGGCGCGCAAATATAAAGTACTTGAAAAGTAAACTCACTGAATGAACTCATCAATCTGCCCATTGCCGCTAGCAATGCTAGTATAAAAAATAATACAAGGCTCCAGCTAATAGTTTTTGATTTTATCATATTTATATTTTAGCTTTCTGAATAATATGCATAACTAATGTTTCTGTTTTATTGGGACCCAGAAGTTCATTTAATAGTTCACTTATACCTTCAATTGTAACCTCTAGTGACTTTTCCTGATAAAATTGTTTATATAAATTACCGGCGTTATCCCCCAATTCATCTCTAATAACCCTAAAAAGCTCCGCCCGAATATGTTGTTCACTTTTTTCTTTGACCATTTTATTTTTTGATTTATTTGATTATACGTAAGTTTTGGATTATTTCAAATCGGTTTTTGGGGAACGCAAAAAGATTGGGCTTTTTTAGCGTGTTGGGCCCTCGCTTGCGCATTGGCTTTTTCATCGCAAGGCCCTCGCTTGCGCTCGGGCTGTTGGCGGAGAGGGAGGGATTCGAACCCTCGATCCAGTTACCCGGATAACTTCTTAGCAGGAAGCCCCGTTCGACCACTCCGGCACCTCTCCGTATAGACTCATGTAATTTATAGGATTAAGGCTGCCTTGTCTAGTTTTATTAAAATTTAAATAATACTTAAACTGTCCTTAAATTTGTTCCTATAAATTGAGTTGGTATTTAATTATTTTCCATTTATGAATCCTAAATTATTTTGTTACACAGAGGCGCAAAACTCAACCGTGGTTAAAGAGACTTTTGCCAGGCTTTCTGAAATTTTCCCCATTATAAAGGACGAGAAAGAGGCGATTTTAGACAAAAGTACCATTATTATTCAGTTTGTTAATACGGTAAAGCCGGAGGCCACTATTAAGCTAATTAAAGCACGGCGTATTCTGTACCCCAAACATTTGCTAATCTGCATCGGGCCCAGTGCTCGGTTGGAATTAAAATTTGAGTTATTTAAATCCGGTTTGGATGAGTATCTAAATTTTTATACAGATTTAGCCTTGATCTGCCAAAAAATATATCATAGCTACAGCAACTTTAACGTTGTCAAAAAGCCAAATTTGTTAACAGTTGGGAGCTTAAGTCTAGATCCGATTAAAAGAACGGTTGAACGCAAAGGTAGATCAATAAGACTGCGTACGCGGGAGCTGGATTTGCTGACTTATTTAATGAAGCGCAATAATCAGGTTTGCTCAACTGCCGAACTGCTGGAGCAAGTTTGGGGCTACAATTACCAAGTTGCCAGTAATACGGTGCAAACACATATGAATAGTTTACGTAACAAAGTTGACAAAGACTTTAAACAAAAGCTACTGCACACACTGCCAAAACAAGGCTATATTATTGCTGAGCAATCCAATTTGGTACCTATAAGGCAAACTGCGCTTTAAGATATTCAATGGCACGATCTAATTGAATGTCTTGCTTAGCCTCAATTGCTTCCGGCGTAAATTCAACAACTTCGTCTGGGGTGAGACCTTTTTTGTTGATATCACGGCCTTTGGGAGTTAGCCATCGGGCAATTGTTAAGCGTAGACTGGATCCATCCGGGAAATCGACAACTTCTTGTACGGTTCCTTTACCAAAAGATTGTTCGCCGATTAAGTAAGCACGGCCATAATCTTGTAATGCTCCGGCCAAAATTTCGGAGGCGGAGGCGCTACCTTGATTAATTAAAACGGCAACAGGTAAGTGGGCTAATCTGGCTTTACCATTTGTTTCTAAAACTTGACTGTAACTATCTTTACGGCTTTCGATTTTAACGGCTGTTTGTCCCGGCTCTAATAACTCGCCTAGCATATCAACGGTAATTTCTAAATAACCACCACCATTGTAACGAAGATCAATAATTACACCTTTGGCGTTAGCTAGCAAAGCTTCTCTAGTGGCAGCCAAAAATTCGCTTAAGGTGTCATCGCTAAATTGATTAATCGAAATTAAGAAAATGTCGTCGTCTAGCTCTTCAGTAGTTACACTGTCTAATTCAATTTTGTTGCGAGTAATGATGACTTCAAATGGTTCATCTACGTCTTTGCGGACGAGGGTGAGGGCAATTTGGGTACCTCGTGGGCCACGAATTTTTTGGACGGCTTCAAATAAATCAAAGTCGGCAGCGAGCTCATCACCAATTTTATAAATAATGTCACCCGGCCGGATGCCTGCAGCTTCTGCTGGTGAATTTTTTAATGGGGAAACGATTTTAAGGATGTCTTCTTCAATGGTTAATTCGGCGCCAATACCTTCTAATTCGGCATTTAAGCTACCTTTGAACATTGATGCTTCTTCCGGGGTTAAAAACCCGGTATAAGGGTCGTTAAGTGAGTTGACCATGCCTTTAATGGCACCATATGTCATTTCTTGATCATTAAGACGGTCATCGTCAACATAGCTGTCTTTAAGCTGGTCCCAAATGCTCCAAAACAAGGTTAAATCAATGTTTGTGAATGATTCGGGTCGTTCGCTAACTATGCCTTCGCCGGGTAGGCCATCTTGAGGGAGGGCAACGGTTCTAGATCCTAAAATGATTGCAATAATGACTACTAAGATTGCGATTGTAATCTTTGCCCATTTTAGTTTTTTTACTAATTCGTGTTCCATGATCATAGTTTAATTTTCAAATGTTAAATTGATCGGGGTTACTTCTGTACAGTCATGTTGCTCCATTTTAAACAAAACGCCATTAAATTGCAAACCGCCATCCTCGTTATAGATGTGTTTTTGCGGTAATTGCGTCAACATCCGTTTTAAAATTGGCTCAACCGCAACGCCAATAATAGAACGATACGCCCCACACATGCCGGCATCAGTTAAAAAGCCAATACCTGTGGGGCCAACTTGGGCATCATTAGTTTGGACATGGGTGTGGGTGCCAACAACGGCGGAAACTCGCTCAAACTGTTCGCAGTAATAAAACATGGCTTTCTTTTCGCTAGTTGTTTCGGCGTGAAAATCGATAAAAATTGAATCCAGATGCTCATGTGCCAGTTCTTCATTCATAATTTTACTGAGTGTTCGTAATGGACAATCAACTTCTTCCTTCATAAAAGCACGTCCTTGTAAATTAATGACGGCAATACGTCGCATTCCGGTTTCTACAATTTTCCAGCCACGTCCAGGGGCACCGGGTGGGTAATTAGCAGGGCGAATCACGTCCGGGTCTTTTTGATTAAGCATAGAAACATGTTCATGCTCATAAAACGAATGGTTGCCACCGGTAAAAAAGTGCACACCCGCATCGGTTAGTTCTTTATGATGAACGCGATTAAAACCGTGTCCGTGTGTTGCATTTTCACCATTTGCAATTACAAGATCCGGTTGGTGTTTTTCGATTAATCCTGGCAAAAAATGCTGAACGGCTTTACGTCCTGCGCCGCCAGATACGTCACCTATAAATATAATTTTATAACTCAAGTTAAACAGATTAGACTACTGGCATAATGGTAGCAGTCCAAGAGCATTAACTAAAGCACATTTTACAAGGACTCGATACTACCCAGTATATCACTCATTGGGAGCATAATCGCCAAAACAATCACACCAACAATGCCGCCCACAACCCCAATAATCAGTGGCTGTAAGAGTTTAGCAAAATTGTCGGCGGTATCGTAGACTTTCTCGGTATAGTAATTGGCTAGCTTAAGCGCAATATTGTCGATTTGGGCTGTTTGTTCACCAACGGTAATCATATGAACCAACATGTTGGAAAAATAGGGACTATTGGCCAAACTGTCGCCCATACTAATACCATTGGTCACATCTTTTGCGAGTAATTCAATCTTTCTCCGATAAACCAGATTATTGACACTTTTGGCGGTAATTTCTAAACTTTGAACAATGCCTACGCCACTGGAAATCAAGTTAGCAAGGCTTCGGGCAAAGGCAGCCTGTGTGTAATCTTTGAGAAAAGTATTAAAAATTGGAATTTTAAGTTCGATCAAATGGTAATAGTAGCGAATATTTTCAACTCGATACAGAAGGTAATTGGTAATAATAACAGCCACGATGCCGACTAGCACAAGGACACCATACTGAACGAAGAACTCGCTTGTACCAACAACGGCGCGGGTAATTGCCGGTAATTCCAAATTGGCTTGAAGAAAAAGCTGACTAATTTGAGGTACGACATACCGCATTAAAATAAACACAGTCACAACGACAAAAGCCATAACGGTAACCGGATAAATTAATGCCCCTCGCACTTTGCTTCGTAACAATGAGCTTTTTTGCACTTCAATCGCTAAACGACGAAAGGCTTCTACAAGTCGTCCTGTGGCTTCGGCGGCGGCAATTGTCCCCCGCTCGGCCTCGTCAAAAATTTTGGGGTATTCAGCTAAAGCATCAGAAAACTTTTCACCATTTTCAATTTGCCAAGAAATGGCACGGCAAACTTTTTGAAAATACTTGTGGGTGGTTTGATCTGCATAAACCTTAATTGTTTTTAAGATCGGAATACCAGCCTCAATCATTACAGAAGTCAGTTCGTAAAATGTTTGCTTCTCACGGATTGGAACATGATGGCCAAAACTAAAAGCTTTATGGAGATCCTTATAGGCCGCACCGTATTTAGCTTTGCCTTTAGCGCTGGCTTTATCAATTTTTTTAACCTCACTTTGGATCTTCACTAAATCAATATCATCAATATCCAGATGAATTACCTGTTCTTCGTCGGCTAATTTTTCGATTTCGGCTTTGGCGTCGGGTTGAGGAGTTGCATCTAAATTAAAAGCTTGCATCTCTTCGGTATCGGCTAATGAAAAGCCCTTGGCTTGCTTAGACATTTATTGGGGGCTAGAGGCTTGACTATTTTCTGGGAGAGTGATTTCTAGGGTTGAAGGGACAGGCGGAGCAGGCGGAGGTGAAACCGGAGCCCCTGCAGCGAAAGAAGCGATCGGTGAAACCGGAGCCTGCGATGCTGCGATCGGTGAAACCGGAGCCTGCGACGACGCAACCACCGGGGCATCAATATGCATTTCTGTATGCTCCTCTTCCATATGCTTACCTGTCTCCTGACTACTACGACGAGCTACGCGGTAAACTTCTTCCATAGAAGTCTCGCCCAATGCCATCTTAATAAGACCGGCTTGTTCCAAGGTAATCATGCCTTCTTCTTGAGCTAATTCTTGAATTTGCAGGGATGTCTTTTCTACCAAAATTGCTTCACGGATGGTGTTGTTAATGTCCATAACCTCGTATAAACCAAAGCGACCGTGGTAGCCCACATTGTCACAAGCTGCGCAGCCAACCGGCTCATAGATGACGGTTATGGTTGCTGCTAACTCTGGATAGTTGGCTTTTTCGGAAGCGGGGATAGATTTAAAAGCCATCATGATATTGTCGTATAAATCGGGATCGTTTTGTTTTACTTGTTCAATACTGATTTGTTTTTTACATTGATCGCACAGCTTACGTACAAGCCGTTGCGCAATAATTGTATTAATAGTGGAAGCCATTAAAAACGGCTGGACACCCATATTAATAATACGGGTTAAGGTTTCGGTGGCACTGTTTGTATGAATAGTTGATAGAACCAAATGCCCGGTTAGTGAGGCTTCAATCGCCACGTTAATTGTTTCATGGTCACGAATTTCCCCAACCATCACAATATCGGGATCTTGACGGAGTGCAGAGCGTAAGCCGGTGGCAAAGGTGTAATCAATATCGGGATGGACTTGCGATTGATTTAAACCTTCCATCTCAATTTCGACCGGATCTTCAATTGTTAAAATGTTTACATCCATTTTATTTAAGATGTTTAAACAAGAGTACAAAGTAGTTGTTTTACCGGAACCGGTAGGCCCCGATGTTAAAATAATACCATTTGGATCCTTAAGCCCATCTTGCAAAAATTTAAGACTGTTTCCTGTAAGCCCTAACTCGACCAATGTGGGGATTTCACGCGATTTATCTTGAATACGCATTACCACTTTTTCACCATTTACAGTGGGTAAAGTAGATATACGTAAATCCATTTCACGATTGTCCTTGGTGGTAACCTGACTTCGACCATCTTGCGGAATTCGTTGTTCATCAATTTTTAAATTGGACATAATTTTGATACGCGAAACAACAGCAGGATGCATATTGCTTGGGTACTCAACAACTAAACGCAAAACGCCATCAATACGATATCGAACACGCACCTTATTTGCAGACGGCTCGATATGAATATCCGAAGCTCGTTGTTCCAAGGCATAGCTGATCATATTCAGAACCATTTGTGGTACCTGACCGGCTAAAATTGCGCTCTTTAATTGTTCTAATTTATCATTCATGATTGAAAATAGGCGCTTAAATTAACTGTATAGTTTATCAAACCATCTTCCTCAGTGGTTCCAAGGTTGAGGGAAATTGATTGAACATCCATTAAACGCAGGTTACTTCCCGGTAAACCGGATGTTTCAATTGCTTGCAAAAAGCGGTGAAAGTTATTAAGTGAACTGCTTAATGTTAATGTGACGGGTAAAATACTGAGGCTTTTTTCTTCATCAATAGTGGAACTACCAAAAACAAGACTATTATTGTCAATGGGTTCGATTGTTGAGTTCCACTGAGCAAAAAGCTCATCAAAGGTTCTTGTTAAGGTTGTTAGATTTTCATCTGCCGGCAAGAATGTGTTAAGTTCGTACTTAATCGATTGGGATTGACGTTTTGCCAGTTCAATCTTGATCTCGCTGGTTGCGTTCACAAAATCACGACTATCTTGCATAACCTCGGCAATCTTAAGGGTGGCCGAACCTTTGGAATTTACAATGTAGAAGCTACTGCCAATACTCAATACAATGCCAACTACTGTAAGGGCAAGGTAAGCCTTGGCTATAAATAGCTTTTGCTTTGCCTTATCTGCAAACTCCGATTTTTTGAGTTCTGATTGGATCATAATTAAGCGTTAGGGGCTGGCTCTGGCGTTGGCGTTGCGCCATCACGAATAAACTCAAAATCTAATTGTAAAGTAGCCTCATAATAACTGGCTAAATCGGCTTCTGTTGCCGGTACTGGGTTTTTTGTAAAGGATCGATGATCAACATTTTGGAAGTGTGGATCAGCCTCAATAATGTCGATTAAATCAGCAATTCGTGTAAAGGTTTTATTATCCTCGGTTTTAATTTGACCGGTTAAGGTAATTTTATTGGTGCGACTGTCAAAATTGTAGTTGCTGTAGGTAATAAATTCGTTAGCAGGATTACCAAAAAATGGATCGATCTCACGTGTTTTGGCTTCGATGTTGGCAATAATTTGTGACCAAAGCATTCGATCCTTATTAACTTTTAGTAAAATTGTTTCCGGAATTTCGAGACTGGCTAAAAACTCT
The DNA here is from genome assembly GCA_002788755.1 of Candidatus Peregrinibacteria bacterium CG_4_9_14_0_2_um_filter_41_14. Taxonomy (GTDB): domain Bacteria; phylum Patescibacteriota; class Gracilibacteria; order UBA1369; family UM-FILTER-41-14; genus UM-FILTER-41-14. Next base: position 1,530 of record PFRW01000033.1, on the reverse strand, counting down.
TCAAGCCATGGCATAAATTCTGTGTTTGGCTTGGCAATAATGGCTTCTAGGCTTTTGCTATTGGCAATTGCCTCATGTAGCTCTTGGTTGCGCATGACGCCTTTTACACTGGTATTTTCTAACTCTTTGGGCAAGGCGGCAACTAGCGAGGCACGAGCGGCCTTGGGATCATTGGCGTTAAAAATCGTCAAACGGCTAGTAAGAGCTCCAATACTGCTTAAACGCTGATTCACTAGTTGTCGTAAAGATATTGCTTGGTCGGAACCAACTTGGTAATACTGAATGAGTTCCATCGCATCCCAAACCAAATCTTGCACAGAACGATCAATAAGCCGATAAAGCTCGTAATTGTACGCATTTTCCAGATTGACACGGCTATCGGTTACTTCACTCAAAGTTAAATTCGCCTTAAAAGTTGTTTGTTGCGTACTCTGAAAACGGAAAAAGAAATATCCGCCCATCATGGTGCCAATAATTACAATACTCACAAAAACATTGCGTGAAACATTAGCCAACCGAGCATTGTTTTTTAGTTGAAACTCAAGACTGGTCAATTCCGCTTGCGAAACCTGCTCATCACCTAGTTTACTCAACATAGAAGGCTGAGCTTCTGGCTCAACGGCTGTACTTTGCTTAACGATGGTATCCACCAAGTCGCTATTTTCAGCAGATTGCGGCTCTACTGGATCCAAATTAAAGGAAACAGTTGGTTCGGGTTTATTTTCCAGGTTAAGTGGAATCATGCCCTCTGTTGTGCCGTTATCGTCACCTATATTTTGATTGTCATCAGCCACGTAAACTGTGTGATTAAAAATCAGGTTCAATAAATCTTATTATTATAGCAAAAATAAGCCCAAATAACAAGGGTCTACCAAAGGAGCTTTTTTCTGTTAAATCAGCGATTATTTTCTAAACCAACGTTTAAATCTCTCCCAAAGACTGCGTTTTGGCTTAACAGTAACGGCATTGCGGCGTTTATCTTCCTTGTCGGACTTGTAGATGTTGGAGAAGAACTTCCCATTTTTGCCGTCGGCGCTACGGCCTGCGCAACAGGTACAATCATCGCTAATACAAATATGCTCGGTTTTAACACCAATGGCTTCCGCTTGCCGGCGTAATAGTTCATTTATATCGATACTATGGCCGCCTTTGCGTGGACCTTTGTGAATACCACCGCGCTTAACGATAGGCTTGGTGCCTGCTGTTTTCTTTTCATACGCTTCCAATAACTCCAAATGTTTTAGATATTTTCCATCCGAATCGGCACCATGTCCGTAACAACAAGGTCCGGCACCGCCCATAATTGTAACTTCTAACTCGTCTGGATTAATTCCATAAGTTTCTTTTAAATGATTGACGGTATTGATAAATAATGACTCACCGCCACCATTTAGCTCTTTGTCCGGCATACTAAATAAACATTCAACAGCACCGTGCAAAACTGCGTTAATTCGACCCCTTGTGTCCGAAATAATGACAACAGGGCACCCCTACTAATTCCGCTTAAATCTACAGTAAATCCTTCTGTTT
>PFRW01000017.1 GCA_002788755.1 Candidatus Peregrinibacteria bacterium CG_4_9_14_0_2_um_filter_41_14 | reverse complement strand
TCAGTTAAATACAGATAGTGATACACAAGGTAATGCTTGTGATACCGATGATGATAACGATATTATTTTAGATACAGCCGATAACTGTCCCATTGTTGCTAATACAAGTCAAACAGATATTGACGATAATGGCGTGGGCGACGCTTGTGAACCCACTACATCTCATTACATCGATGTAACCTTTGGAACTGATCCAAAGTTACCAGTGGTTACTACTACTATGCCGTCATCTAGTGTTGTGGTTAATGTACTTAGAAAAAGTGATGGTGTGGCTGTTTATACATTGGACTTTCATGATGCTGCTGTGTTGCCTGCTAACTCTTACGTTTGTACTTTAGGCGTTGGTTGTCCGGGGATGAATGGGACGGTGAGAACACCGAATCTGCCGGCGGGTGAATATTATTATTATGGTCGAATTACGGTAGATGGGGTTAAATATTATGATTCCAGTGAACCGTTTAGTTTGCCAAATGGCTTTAGTATTCAACCGCCAAATACTGGTGCTTCATATGTAGATGTACCTGCTAATCACCCGGCTGGGGCTGCCATTAAGTATGTTTATGATTTAGGGATTATGCGTGGCACACTGACTAGTGGCGGGCGGGTGTTTAATCCGGAGCAAACTTTAATTCGTAGTGAAGTGTTTGCTATTTCTAATCGATTGTCCGGATTGACGTTGGGGTGTCTTCCTGTGAGGCCTAATCAGTATTATTACACACCCGTGGATGGTGCGATGAACTTTAGTGATTTAGCTGGTTACGTTAATAATATGGAGGCTTACTGGTTTATGTCAGAAATTAAATGTGCTCTTAGGTTTGATAAAACAATTTTGCGTGGATATCCCGATGGTACAATGCGTCCTTTGCAACAAATTACTTGGGCGGAAAGTGCTAAAGTAGTACTGGAAGCTGCTAGGGTTGGACAAGTGTTAAATGCGGCGTTGCCGTTTATTAACCAAAATCTTAATCCTTGGTGGACTAATTACTATGAATTCTTGGGACGTAATGGTCTAACATTGCCGTTTGGTAATAACGTGATTACACGTGCTCAATTTGCTCAGTTTATATATGATATGGGGCAACGAGGAATGTTGAATGAAGCTAAGATGAGAGCTAATACTGGTGTGTAAGTTTGTAAGTGTGATATTTAATGGAGACGCCTACTTTAATTGGTAGGCGTCTCTTTGTTGACTTTACTTTGCCTTATTTACTATACATTGATAAAATACTGATGTTTAAAATTTTTACTATGAAAACAATACAATTTACTGTTTACATTGAACAAGATGAAGATGGAATGTTTGTAGGTTCTATTCCAGCAGTCCCTAGTTGCCATGCAGAGGGCAAAACACAAGCTGGCATGATGAAAAACCTCGAAGAGGTGCTAGAGCTATGCCTTAGAAATGTAAATAAAAAAGAGGTAATGCGAACAAAATTTATTGGTATTCAAAATCTAGAACTTTCAAATGCCTAAACTTATCCCCATAAAACCAAAAAGGCTTATCAAGATACTTGTAGGCCTCGGTTTTTCTCAGAGAGATGCACAAGGATCACATGTGTTTTTCCGGCATGAAGATGGACGAACTACAGTAGTACCAATACACAATCGAGAACTAAGTAAGGGACTGCTTAGAAAAATTTTAAACGACATTCAACTATCAATTGAGGAGTACAACAAACTAAGAAAATAAGGCAAAGTAATGTCACCGGCTATACGCTGACAATGGAGACGCCTACTTTAATTGGTAGGCGTCTCTTTGTTGACTTATAAATTATTTTGAAATAATGTTAGTTAGCTGTTAAGTATTGAATTATGAGTAAGATCGCGTTGAAATCTGTGGTTTGGAAGGAAGAGAAGGCTTATGTTGCTTTGTCTTTGAATACTGGTGTGTCAAGTTTTGGTGATACAAAGAAAGAAGCATTGGCAAGCCTACAAGAGGCGTTATCTTTGTATTTTGAGGACATGTCTACATCTGATATTGTTAAAATTGGTAGTATTGATGTTGTTCCTATGACATTTGATTATGTCTAGTCCAATATGGGACGTTTCATGCTATTTTGTTGCAATCAGGATTGGCGGAAGATGAATTTCGTGGAAAATAAAATTTGTATGTGACGTTTTGCCGTTGACAGACATAGGTGTTTTTCGTATACATTAATATCTTAGCGTGTAAAAAATTGCTATGTTTGGGAAAAAGTATTTTGAAAATTTTGGCGCGGCGGTGTTGGTGAATGTGTTGGTGTTGATGTTATTGGTGCCAATTTTAGTAGGAGCGTTGGATCATAGTGAGGTGGAGTTGATGACATCTGATAAATTGAATTTTGCAGAAGTGGAAATTGGAGAGGAGGCTGGAGGGGAGGCCGTTGCTACGGCTTTATTTAGAAATACTGATACGCGTGTGTTAACGTTGGCGTTTTATCGTCGGACAAATCCTTATTTTAATTTGGTGCAGCAGGAAATTGCGTTGCAGCCGGAACAGGACCAAACAGTTGCTTTTAATTTTGAGCCGCAAAAAGTGGGACAGTTTAGGGGTGAAGTTGCGGTAAAGGTTAAGGAAACGGGGCAAGTGTTGGAAGTTGGGGTGCAAGGTGTAGGCATTATGAGTGCCGGCGTTAGTGGGGCATTTGAAGTTATTGATAAGGAGGTTAACTTTGGAAGTGTTGAGTTGCATGATCAAATTTATGATCGAGTTATTTTACAAAATAGTACAAGTAAGGCTGTGACAATTGCGGCAGATCTGATTGATGACAAACATTTTCAGATTTTGACGAAATTGCCGTTGGTTGTGGGGCCAAATCAAACCGGTATGTTGGAACTTACGTTTGCACCAAAATTTATTGGTAAAAAAGAAACGATTTTAGCGTTAAGTTCTGGTGTTAATAAGCGGAGTGTTGTTTTAAAAGGACGAGGATTGGGGTTAAGTGGTCGTCAAAGTGAGGATTTTATTTCTGAATTAAAAATCCCTTATCACGATGTTAGCAAAATGGTGGTGTCAAACGGTGAAACAATCGATATTAGTTATAAATTGAATTTGCCGGCGCATGTTACGGTGACGATTCAACAGGATACGGGTGTAATTAAGACGATTTCGGCGTATGATGAGTTAATGGCGGCGGATGAGTTGCATTCGGTGAAATGGGCGCTTAATGGCCTGCCTGGTGGTCGGTATCGTTATGTGATTGATGCTTATAGTCAAAACGCTGGTGCGGCGGTAGCATATGGCACAATAAATGTTGTGAATAATACTGTTGGTGATTTTTCGCGTTATGATGCCATTGCTTTAGAAGTTAAGGATTTGTCGGATAATAGTAGTTTTAAAATGCAAACTGTAAAGCCGGCGAATGTTGTTTTGATTCTCTTTAAAAATGGTGAAATGGTGCAGGTTGTTGATCGATTTTATGCTTTGGCGGGACAGACTTACGAGGTGCCTTTAGATAAAATTGCAAAACTGGCGGATGGTGTTTATGAGTATAAAATGATTAGTTCGGCGGATGCAGATAAAGTTGTAAATGTAGGCAAGGTAACTAAAACACTTAATAATATTGAGATTTTGCCCGGGCAAGCTTTAATTGCTGAAGCTCAAGACTTGGTAACAAATTTGAATTTGAGTCGACTGTTTTTGGAAACGGATCAGTTGCAAAAAGTGCGGGTGGCGTTTGATTTAGGGCAGAATGCTAATGTTACGATCAATGTAATGAAAGATGGTGTAGCCGTGGCTAATTTGTTGGACAAAAACTTAAAGGCGAAAAAATATAGTGGCATTGTAGAATGGGATGGGATTAATAAGGTAACTGGTAAGGCTGTGCCGGCTGGGATTTACTTAATTACGGTACAGGCTAATGAAGATTTAGATAGTGTGGCGTTGTTTGTAGATGACTCCCCTTTTATTGCTTACAAAACTGCGCAAAAAGCGAGTGAGTTTGTGGGCACACCGGCTAATGATCGTGTGTTAACTAGGGGGGAGGTTATGGCGGCGTTAACAAAGTGGCTGAACATTGATTTTGCCGGATATGAGCCGGAGGCGGATGCCAATTTGGGATTTAGTGATTTAAAAAGTACCAGTTGGATGTTGAGTCCTTTTAAAACTTTTGTAAAAACCGGTTGGGTGACGCGTGCCGTGGAAAATGATGTTTTGTTAAAGCAAATGGTTTCGGGGTATCCGTCACAGGTTTTGGATGAGGATCGTTATGTTAATCAGGCGGAATTTTATAAATTGGTGGTGGAAGGCTTAATGAATCAGCATGGTGATACTTCTTTACAGATTGATAGGAATCCAAAACAGTTTTGTTTTGATGATATTGAGGTTAATGTGGTAACAAGTTGGTATCTTCCTTATGCACAGTTTGTGTGTGCCGAGTTAGATGGCACAGAGGTAATGACTAAATATCATCTTAATCAAAAATTTGGGGCAGGCGCCAATGTAACTTTTGGTCAATTGGTTGCGGTCATGAAAGTTGTTGCCGAGAAAGGTTGGTAATTGTATAGTGGTTTTGTTGTAACAATTAAATATGGCTCCTCAAAAACGTATTCGTCGAATGTTTGAAAATATTAAGAAAGGTGTAAGTGGATTAAAAAATAAGTTGGGTGCGGATCGTGTTTCGATGATTGATCAAAAAGTAAAGCCACCATCTAAAATTAAGCCGCCGGTGGAAACACTGGTTAAGTTTGATATGTTTAATGTGGCAAAAGTTGTTTTGGTGATTTTGTTGTTGTTGGTTGCGGCTATGTTTGTTTATCAAATCCGGGTGATTTTGTTGATTTTGTTTATTGCTTATTTGTTGGCAGCTGCACTAATTCCGACTGTGGACTGGCTTTATAAGTTTAAAATTCCACGTGGTTTGAGTGTGATTGTTATTTATATGTTGGCTTTGGCAGTTCTGGTTTTCTTTTTATCAAGCTTTTTGCCGATTTTAGGAAGGGAGTTGGCTGGCGTTGCCGGTAATATTCAAAATTTTGTTTTTGATTTAAATAAGGGGGATGTTTCGGTGCCGTGGCTAAATTACATTATGCAACCGGTGCAACAATATGTGACGGATCTGGATATCAGTGTTTTATTTGTTGATGTGCAAAAATATTTGACTGACATTGCACGGCAGTTAACTTCGTTAGCCGGTAATGCTGTGGCGGTTTTGGTCGCTTTTTCAAACGGTGTTTTTAATTTATTTTTAATATTGGTTTTAAGTTTTTATTTTATTGTGGAGCGGGAGTCGGTGCAAAAGTTTATTGTCAGTTTATTCCCCTCTCGTTACGAAAAATATATTAGAGTTAAGAATGAAGCGTTGCAGGTTAAAATTGGTTATTGGTTACGGGGGCAATTTTTGTTAATGCTGTCGATTGCGGCGTTAACTTATATTGCGCTTTTGGTGCTTGGGGTTAATTACGCCTTAACATTAGCCGTATTGGCCGGTTTAATGGAATTATTGCCGGTAGTTGGTCCGTTTATTGCTTTTTTGGGTGCTGTGCCAATTGTGGCCAATCAGTCGATGCTGTTACTGTTAGTGGTTTTTATTGTCTTTTTTGTGATTCAGCAATTGGAAAACAATGTGATTGTGCCGGTGATTATGAAAAAGACGGTGGGCATAAGCTCCATCTTTGTCATTGTTTCGATGTTGATTGGTGGTAGCTATTTGGGGATTCTTGGGGTAATTTTGTCCATTCCGGTTGCTTCAATAATTGGGATTTTCTTAACCGATTACGTAAATCGTGAAGGTCGTTAAGTTAGGCTGACTTTATCGGTGCGAACATTGTCGCGGAAAATTAGTTTGATGGAACTGCCGGTAAAGCTATATCTTTCGCGGATTTGGTTTTCGAGATAGCGTTTGTAGGAGAAATGCATGTTTTCGGCATTTTTGCAGAAAAAGACAAATGTGGGAGGTTTGCTGGCGGCTTGAGTTACAAATAAAATTTTAGGTTTTTGGATGGCATGTGATTGAGGAGGTTGCTTGAGTGTTGCTTTTTTAATATACAGATTGAGTTCGCTTGTATTGATATGTTGTTGTTGTTGCTCAAAAGCTTCTTTGGCGACTTCTAAAATTTTGGTGATATTGCTGCCGGTTTTTGCAGACGTAAAAATTACGGGGGCCCAGTATGCATATTGCATTTTGGCCTGTAAATAGCGTAGTAATCGATTCTTTTCTTCCGGTTTAATTTGGTCGGCTTTGTTTACAATAATAATTAGGCCCTTATGGGCTTCTAAAATGTATTCGGAAACGTGCATGTCTTGTTTAACCAGTCCTTCGGTACCGTCTATAATTAGGAGAGCGATGTCGATTGATTCAATGGTGCGAATTGTACGCATAACGCTGAATTTTTCGATACCGGTGCGTTTACCACGGCGTCTAATACCGGCGGTATCAACAAATGTGTATTCTTGGTCGTTGTATGTGAAATCGATGTAAGTACTATCGCGTGTTGTACCGGAAACGTCGGAAACCATGACTTGTTCACGTCCTAATAGCTTATTAACCAGAGATGATTTACCTACATTTGGTTTGCCAATAAACCCGATTTTGATTTTATTCGGATTTTCGGGTTC